>DAOWLV010000058.1 GCA_030643455.1 Candidatus Krumholzibacteriia bacterium
GGGAAGTGGAAGATTTCACCCGGAATCCGGGCAGAGTGGAAACGGCGGTTTCCCCACTGGCAGTGAGCGAACCCTGACCCAGAACCCATTCTGCCTGATCACCCATCTGGCCGTTGTCCGCCAGGCCCGTCAGGGTGACCCGGAGATCTCCGGTCGCGTACCCGCCAGCCACCACGGCGGCCGAAAGCGCCAGCCAGCTGCCTCCCTCCGGAGCCGTAATCACCGCACCGTCCCCTGACCACGGCTGCCCCTGGGCATCCAGGACCCGCATGGTCAGCTGTCCGGTCAAATCCTCCAGGACCGGCAGTACGATTTCATGGATCCCGTCGTCGTCCAGGTCGCACAACACCGGGGCCACCTCGAGGGCCACGCCGAGATCCCGCGGCCAACCAGCCAGGGGATCGAGATCGGCGTCCAGGGCCGTCACATGCCCATCTGCAAAAGCAACGACGAGTGATTCAGACGCTCCGGAAACCAAACGTCCCACGGCAGGAGACAAGGGAAGGTTGTGCCCCAGATCCGTCTGGGCTTCGAGCACCGGACCATGGGACCAGACCCTCACGGTACCCAGCTTGTCCACGACAGCCACCCGGTGGATGCCTCCGGCCGTTTCAATCCCCACCGGGTTGGTCAGGGAACGGTTCAGGGTCAGGGAAACCACCTGATGGGTTCCTGATCCGGTGAAGAAATAGACCGACCCGAAATCCGAGGCCACAACAATCTCATCGCCTGGAATTCCGTCCATGTCCCAGACCAGTGGCTGGGATAGCCCCCCCTGGCTGGAATTGTGGGGGAACACGAATACCGGCCAACCCGGACGAAAATCCCCGGCGCGGTCCAGGACATTCAGGGATCTGGCTCCGAGATCGACCGTCACCCGGGAAGAGATCACCAGCGAGGGTCCGCTGAATCCGGTCACATCCCCGGCGTTGGGAGCCCCGGTGACCAGACCCGGCAGCACTGCGAATGCCCCTTGGGCCTGGAATGAATCGGCTTCCCTGATCTTCAGCGAGACGAATCCCGAACCGGTCTTGCGCTTGACCACCATCACCAGCCAGCTGTGGTGGTCGGGCCTCAGGTAGGTGAATTCGGAAACACCGGCTCCGCTGGCGTCCCGGCGCAGCACCAGGTCGCTGGTGGACGGGTCATCCAGCCAGCGCGGGTCGGCGATTTCCAGAACGATATCAAGTCCGCTGGACGGGATAGCCTCGATCAGATATCGCACCTGGGGACTGGTGACCAGTCTGCGCGCGACCACGGGTCTGTCCCAATCGGCGCTCAAGGTGTCGAGCTGGTCCTGCCCTGGCATCAGTGGACGGAGCACGGCCTCGACAGCGGCATCGATGCGCAGCATCCCCCAGCCCCGGGAAGCATCCGGCCCGACCGGAAAACTCAATGTTTCATGACCGGTACCCGAGGCGTTCTCAGCCTGAACCACCGGCGCAGAGGTCAATTTCACCAGGGCGGACCGGGTCAGGACCGAAGTCCGGTTCGCAGGCAGGATGATTCCGTTCTCCAGCATGGCCTCGTGCAGCAGATGGGCGGCCCCGGCAGCGTGGGCAGCCGCCAGGCTGGTGCCGAATCGCCCGCTGTAGGTGTCGTTGGGTTCGTTGTCCGCGGCAGTGATTCTTCCTCCGCTGATGAGCAATCCACCACCGGGGGCAACCAGATCGGGCTTGTCGGGCGCGATCAGTCCGCGGCCGCTGTAGGCAGCCAGGGCCCCCGATCCGTCCACGCTGCCTGCGGTCAGCACATCCGGAACAGAAGCGGGAAAACCTGGCCCCACAGGATCGATGCCGTAGTTGCCCATCGCCGCCACCGGCAACAACCCGGCGGCAACGAACTCGGCCATGGCCGCGCTGATCCCCGCATCCACGTCCCAGTTGACCGCCATCAGGACGGTGTGGATCCGGTAGATTTCACGGTTATCGAGAGTCCAGGCACAGGCGGCGAGGAAATCGCCGGCCCAGGCATGCCAGGTCTCGTCGAAATCGTAGAACTTGACCACCGTCAGGCGGGCTCCCGGCGCCATGCCCCGGAAGTCGGGATCAACGGTACCGCTTCCTGCGACGACAGACGCCAGGGCAGTGCCGTGGTGATGGTAATCCCACGGTCCTGCGGCAAGCGGAAAATCGTCGGTGACATCGTGCCAGCCGACCACCTTGAATCCCTCGAACAAGGGCCAGCCGTTGTCGGCCGGATACCAATCTCCCACGTCACCCACCGCCGGCGGAGGACCGTCCAGGTCGTCGTCCCCAAAATCTCCCAGATCGCCGTGGGCGGTGTCACAACCCGAATCGAGGATGGCCACAGTGGACGACCAGTCATCCCCCAGCCGCCACCTGCCGGCTTCCAGGCGGGCGGCCCCGGTCAGGGGGCGGCTTTCCACCAGGGCGGGCACGCCGTCCCGGTCCAGCATGAAGCGTCCGAACGGCCGGCTGGTGAGAAAAGCGCGCATCCCGGCCTCATCCAGTTCCAGGACTGTTACCCCGCCGAAATGGGTAAGTGAGTGAAGAATCTTGCACTGGCCGGCATGTGACCCCGCCTCGGTCGCCTGGGCCAAGCCCGTGGCCGTGGAACCCAGACAGAGCAGGCGCAGGTTGCCGGCCTTCCATCCACCTTCGGCGGGCATGACTGCCGAGGGGAAGTCATCGTTCAGGGAGGAACCGGAAGCCTTGGCGATGCCCTCTCGCACCGTGGCGGCCATGGCCGTCTGGCGCAGGTCCTCCCACCGGGCACGGCCTGCCAGCCACTCATCGAGCAGGTCCTCCACACCGTTTCCGTCATTGTCCAGCTGGATGGGAGCCGCGACCGCCGGCAGGATCCCCACCAGCATCAGCAGAATAAGGGCGAACCCGATGCTCCGTGGGGATCCCAACCGACAGATCCAGGCAGCGCGAGGGGCCGAGTGACGGCTCGAGCGAAAAACGGAGCCATCGCAGGCCTTGTGTCGAGCCAGAACTGTGCGGTCTGCGAGCATGTCCGTCCTAATGGAAGCGAAGTGTCTCCCCGGATAATCTTCCGAGGCAGGGTTGCCAACGAATGTTGACTATCCTACGCAACCGCGCGGTCGAGGTTTCGACCCGAAAATACCGGAGGCGGTTGGTGTCGGTGGGGTATCTCGGGATGCAGGCCCTAACCTGGGCGTTTCCGAATCCCATGAAGGTAAGGGGCAGCCTTCGGGCCCGCAACAGCCAACCACCCATGTGATGGTCAACCAACTCCTACCAGGTGACGAAGTTCCGATCCCCCCTCTTTCCCACCGTAGGAAATGGCCACCACGTCGAAACGATACCCGAGCCAGGCCGGATCGTGGTGCTCGGCCAACCAGATTCTGGCCATGCGCCGCAACCTTGACCGCTGGCGGTGGGTCACCCACACCTCGGGAGGAACCGGACACCGTGGGCCCCTGGTCTTGACCTCGACAAATACCACCATCGAGTCCCGCACCAGAATCAGGTCGATTTCACCACCGGGCCGGCGAAACCGTCGGTCCAGACATCTATAACCGCACATTTCCAGGAACCGGCAGGCGGTATCCTCCCCCCATTTCCCCAGGGAATGCTTCTGTGGCATGGGCCCAACTCGCTTTCGGGGAGGGATTGGCTGAATGAGATGATCACAGAATCGAGGAGAGCAAGGAGAGTGCCCACCGATTATTGCGGAATTTTCAAAACAGGTGGCCCTGATCGAGTTCGGCAACCGGACGGTAACTGAAGCGGTGCAGAGGACAGGGTCCAAGTCGGACCAGGGCCTCGCGGTGGGAGGCGGCACCGTAACCCTTGTGGGAAGCGAATCCATATCCGGGAAAACGCACGTCCCAGGCAGTCATCACCCGGTCCCGCAGAACCTTGGCCACCACGCTGGCCGCTGCGATGGAGGCGCTGGTGGAATCGCCCCTGACCACTGCTTCGGCGGGGCATTCAACATCCGGGACCTGAAGGCCGTCCACCAGGACCAGGTCCGGCCGTGGGTTCAGGCGAGCCACCGCCCCGGCCATGGCACGCAGGGTTGCGCGCAGGATGTTCGTCCGATCGATTTCCACGGAAGAAACAGCACAAGCGCCCCAGCTGAGGGCGCTTGCCTGGATTTGCTCAAAAAATACTTCACGCTGCGGAGCGGTCAGTTTCTTGCTGTCGTCCAATCCGGCCGGACACCAGCGGTCCGGTAGAATAACCGCCGCAGCGACCACCGGGCCAGCCCAGCAACCACGTCCCGCCTCATCGACACCTGCAAGCAACCGCTGGCCTCGGCCGGTCTTCTCCCGGTCAAAAAGCGCCAGGGGACCTACCTTGCCGGGCACCGTCGCCTACCGGCGGGCTTCGCGGATCCTGGCCTTGCGGCCGGTCCGACCACGCAGGTAATAGAGCTTGGCGCGGCGGATACGGCCCCGTTTTTTCACCGTGATGGAATCCACGTTGGGCGATTCCACCGGGAAGATCCGCTCGACGGCGATCCCTCCGGAAATCTTGCGCACCGTGATCGAAGCCTCGAGCCCGGTCCCTTGCCTGGCGATCACCGCTCCGATGAAATTCTGGATGCGGCTCTTGCCACCTTCCACGATCCGCACGGCAACGTTGATGGTGTCACCGATATTGAAATCCGGAAGATCGTCCCGCAGGCCCTCGGCCCGCATCTGTTCGACGATGTTCATCTCTGCCTCCAATTAATGCCTGCCCGGCGTCATGTCCTCACTTGTGACACTTGGCCAGGGAACCGGCGTTACACTCGACTACTGTTCAATCCACATTGTTCCCGGGTTCCGGATCCGCAAGATCCGGCCTTCGTGAACGGGTTCTGTCGGCGGACTGTTCCTCGCGCCACTTATCGATATTGCCGTGGTGTCCGGACAAAAGGACATCCGGCACCTTGAGTCCGCGGTACTCGGGGGGCTTGGTGTACCACTGGCAATCCAGGCCGCCTCCGCGGGATTCCGTAAAACTGTCGTTGCCGGCCGAGTCCCCGTTGTGAAGCACTCCGGAAATCCGGCGCACCAGGGCATCGGCGATCACCAGGGCCGGCAGTTCCCCACCGGTCAGGACATAGTCCCCGATGGATACTTCCCGCGTAACCACCAGTTCCCTCACCCGTTCGTCGATGCCCTTGTAATGCCCACAGATCAGGATCAGTTCACCCTTTTCCAGGACATCGTCCAGCAGTTCCAGGGTCAAGGCCTCGTCGAAGGTCTCACCCTGCGGAGTGGTCAGGATCACCGTGGCGTCGTCCCTTCGGCGAACCGACTCCACCGCTTCCACGATCGGAGGCGCCATCATGATCATGCCTGCCCCGCCACCGTAGGCGGAATCATCGACGGTGCGGTGTTTGTCCACCGCGAATTCCCTGATATCGACGACCTCGTAACGCACCCGGTCCTGCTTGACAGCACGACCGGCGATGCTGGTTCCCAGCACGGTGCGAACCATGTCCGGAAAAAGGGTCAACACCTTGATGACCGGTATTTCAACCGGATTGGACATCGAGCAGTCCTTCCGGGGGGTCGATCACCAACGCGCCTTCGAGGCCCTCATCCGACCTCAGGATCGGTTCAACAGCCGGGATCAGGATCTCACTGCCCACGGACCGCGCGTCTGGAATCACCAGCAGATAATTGCTGCCGGTGAACCGGACCTCGTCGACCGTTCCGACCTCGCGGCCCTCAACCGTCGTCACCTGCCGCCCCAGATACCGGAAAGGCAAGCCTCCCGCGGGACGAGGAAAATCCGGCTCCAGGTAGCTTCCGCTCATGAAACCCAGCTTGCGACCAACCTGATCTTCGGCGGCATTCCGACCGACGACGCCGCTGATCTTGACGGCCTCGCAGCTACCGGCCTGACGATGCCACTGGATTTCCACAGGACCACCGTCTTCCCACACCAGGTAAACGCTGTCCAGCAGGGGCTCGTGGAAGTCCAGCAGGGGGTAGAGTTTGACCTCTCCCTTCAACCCGACGGCCTTGACCAGTTCGCCAATGACGATGAAACGGTTCATTCCCTGATCACTCGACGATTTCCAGGCCGATCCGTTGGTCCGTATGGGCGCTGACAGCAGTCAGCAGCACACGCATGGCCTGGGCGGTCTGACCACCCTTGCCGATGACCTTTCCCAGGTCCGCTTCATTGACGCGTACCTGGTAGACATCCCGGTCCTGGCGCCTGACGATATCGACGGTCACATCATCGGGATGCTCAACCAGGTTGACCACCAGGTAGGAGATGAGTTCGAGAACCCGCTCCTGGCCGATGTTCAACAGGTCGTCGTCCTGATCCTCGACCGTTTCGCTCTCAGGACTGGTTTCCTGATCGTCGGTGGTGTTTTCTTCCAGGCCACTCATTTGTCCTCATCCTTTTTCACTTCTTCAGCCTTTTCGGCATCATCAGTTTTTTCGGCCTCAGCGGCTTCTGGTTCGGCAGCGGCTTCCACAGGCGCTTCCTCGGCGGGAGCTTCTTCAGCCTCGGCAGGAGCTTCTTCAGCCTCGGCGGGAGCTTCTTCAGTCTCGGCGGGAGCTTCTTCAGCCTCGGCGGGAGCTTCTTCAGCCTCGGCAGGAGCCTCTTCCGGCTCGGCGGCGGCTTTTTCAGCCTCGGCGGCGGCCTTTTCCGCGGCTTCGGCATCGGCCTTGGCCTTTGCTTCGACGGCAGCTGCAGCCTTCTCGGCTGCTTCAGCTTCCGCGGCTTCCTTGGCTTCGGCTTCGGCGACTGCCTTGGCTTCAGCCTCGATTTTCGCGGCCTTGGCGGCCTTGGCATCATCACGCTTCTGCCGATTGGCTTCCGCGGTGATGCGCCACTCGTTCATGCGGGTTTCGATCTCGGCTGCTTCCAGACCCTCTTTGACCAGGGAATACTGGTGGAGGACACCTTCACTCCTCAGAAGGCTCCGGGCGGTCTCACTCATGGTGGCGCCCTTGCTCAGCCATTCGATGATCTCGTCGGAATGAATTTTGATTTCATGGGGTTCGGTGAACGGGTTGTAGAAACCCAGGTTCGCCAGGTAGGCGCCGTCACGCCTCTTGCGGCTGTCCAGAACGACCAAACGGTAGAAGGGACGCTTTTTGCGACCCATGCGGGTGAGCCTGATTGTCGTCGACACTATCGACCTCCACTTCGTGCGGTATCGCGACACGCACCATGCGCGCCGCGTGCAATGATCAAGCTACCCGCCCAGAACGTTCTTGCCGAACTGTTCGAGACCGCCGGCGGAATTGATTTGACGCATCATCCGCTTCATGTCCCGGTACTGTTTGAGCAGCTTGTTGACCTGCGAGACCGTGGTCCCGCTTCCGCGCGCAATCCGTTTGCGGCGCGAACCGTTGATGATGTCGGGCTTGCGACGTTCACCGGGCGTCATCGAATTGATGATCGCCTCGACCTTGCCGAACTGTTTGTCGTCGACCTTGGCCTTGTCCAGCACGTCGCTGTTCATGCCCGGCAGCATCTTCAGGATCCCCTTCATGGGACCCAACTTCTTCATCTGCCTGATCTGGGCCTGGAAGTCCTCCAGGGTGAACTCACCCTGGGCGAAGCGGCCGGCCAGATGTTCGGCCTCGCCCAGATCCATTTTATCTTCGGCCTGTTCGATGAGGGTCAGCATGTCCCCCATCCCCAGGATCCGACCGGCCATGCGGTCGGGGTGGAAGACCTCCAGGTCCTCCAGTTTCTCCCCCACGCCAACCATCTTGACGGGTCTGCCGGTGACCTCCAAGACGCTCAGGGCCGCTCCGCCCCGGGCGTCTCCGTCCATCTTGGTCAGGATCGCTCCGTCGAAATCCAGCCGGTCCGCGAAGGTCTGGGCAATGTTCACGGCCTCCTGGCCGGTCATCGCATCCAGCACCAGAAGTTTCTCGTCCATCGGCACCGTCTTGACGATGGACTCGAGCTCGCTCATCAGCGTGTCGTCGATGTGCAGACGGCCCGCGGTATCGACGATCAGGCAATCGCACTTGTTGTCCTTGGCGCGACGCATGCCCAGCTTGACGATCTGGGCCGCGTTCTTGCGTTCCCGATCGCTGTGCACGGGAACATCGATGCTGGCGGCAATCACTTGCAGCTGGTCGATGGCCGCCGGACGGTAGATGTCCGCGGCCACCAGCATGGGCTTCCGGCCTTCTTTCTTGAGCTTGAGAGCAAGCTTTCCGCAGAAGGTCGTCTTACCCGATCCCTGCAGTCCCATGACCATCACCGTGCTCAGGCCCTTGGCCTTGGCTTTGGCGGGATCCAGATTCAATTCCGCGGCCTGGCCACCCAGCAGCTTCGTCAACTCCTCGTCGACGATCTTGACCACCTGTTGGGCCGGGGTCAGGCTGCCGATCACGTCCTGCCCGGTGGCCTTGGCACGGATGGCCGCGACAAGCTTCTTGGCCACCGCGAAGTTCACGTCGGCCTCGAGCAGGGCCAGGCGGACCTCGCGCAGGGCTTCGGTGATGTTTTCCTCGGTCAGGCGGTCCTGGCCGGCCAGTTTCTTCATGGTCCGGTCGAGCCGTCTGGTCAGTTCCTGAAACAAAATCCGCTCCGGGCCGGATCGATTCGGCCAAGCAAAACACAATTATACAACACGCCGACAGGCGTGGACCATCAATCCACCCCGCCGGCCAGTTGGCGCAGTCTGTTGAACTACTTCAGGTTACGGGACCCGTAATCCATCCGGGAGGCCCAGTGGCCCCAACTTCCGGGTTTCCGCAGGACGGGGAATCTAACATTTTGTCTTCAAATTAGCAAGTAATAGCGGGTTGGAGGGGTTTCCGGTTCAGGGAAGCCATGGTCAGAAGGAAACGAAATACAGATCCGCCTGGACCGCCTGGTGGTTGAAAAAGGCCTGGCCCTGGGGATAGTAGTCCACGAACGATGGATATTCTTCGGTGGTATTGTTCCAGAGCAAACTGAATGGCTGGGTTCCTTCGGGATGACCGGATATCTCGACCATCACCTTTTTTCCCGCTGTCCCGGATATGGGCTCGAATGAGAAGCCGATCTTCTGGACCGGCCGGTCCAAAGTGACGTTCGCGGGGATCCGTTGCAGTTGGCGGGTCCGACCTGAAACATCGAGTTCGAAAAAGGTCAGGACGAGGGAAACAGGGTGGGGAAACGGGCCGGACGAGCGGACCATCAAGTCCACCCCGCCGAGATCGAAATCATGGACCCGGAAGGACTGGGCAACTGAATCGCCTGGGCCGAGGGCCGGACATGAACTGTTTTTCATTTCCTGGGCCGCGCCAGGCAGGCGCGACATGATCGTCCGGGCCGGAGCGCGGGCCGCGGTGTGGAATTTTTCCCATTCGGTTTTATACTCCTCCACCAGAATGTAACGCCGACGCAGATAGGACCACAGCGTAGGAGCCAATCCCTGGGTATTCACAACGCCAGAGACCAGTCCCCTTGCGCTACCCAGAATTGCCACCGGGGGCTCCTTCTCCTCCAGATCGGCGATGACTGCAGCAGGGTCCCGCACCTCGCCCCCCAACAGGGTGGCCTGGGACGTGGCCAGCGGCGCCCCCAGAATGAACTGCAGACCGGGCTGGGCCGGCCATACCAGGACGGGAGATCGACCATCCCAGGTCAACTCGGAACAAAGAGCCTCCAGCGTTTCTGCCCGACGTGATTCCAGGTGGATCCCCGCAGAAGCGCGCTCCCACCGGGCCAGGCCCGGCCGGCCAAGGTGGGTGGCCAGCCATACCTGTTCGCCAAACAGTGGTGCAACGACGACCACGAAAAATAGACCTGCCAGAACGCCCCGCACCACCCCACCACCTGGCACCCGTGAAATCAGCAGGGGCACGACAAGAAGGGTACCGAACCAAACCAGGCGCAGGTGGAAAATGTCTCCCCTGGCCAACAGGGTGATCCACCCTGACAGAACCAGGGCCAGCAGGGGCCCCAGTCGCGAATCATCGAACTTGCGCAATGAAAACAGGAATACCACGGGAATCAACCAGACCAGGATGAACATGGCGCGAAACCCCAGCGCCCGCTGCCACGAATGCCCAGGCCAGGCACCAGCGAGGAATTCTCCGGTAAAGTGGCCGGAAAATGGGTTAAAAAGTTGGGGGTCCCGTAAAAAACTCTCGTACCAGGAAACCCCCATGGCATCGCCGAACCTGGTCAGGGGATAGATGACTGTATCCCAGAAAGCATCATCCAGGATGCCCTGGGCCTGGCAGACCAGGGTCGCCACCAGCAGCACGGCACCCAGACCGCCGGCAAGGCCCACGATCGGCAGCCTGGAAAGATTCTTTTTCTCAAGGATGGTCTGCTGCGAAAACAGCCAACCCGCAACCAGGATGACCGCGCCGTATCCGGCCATGTCCAGGCCAAAAAGGCAAAGCCCACCCCAGGCCAGTCCCAGAACCGTAGCCGCGCGCCCGGCCGTTGGCCGTGCAAGCTGTCGACCGACAAGAGCGGCAAAAATAGCGGCGGCAAGGTATCGTGGGTGAACAGGCCCAATGGCGACCACTCCCAGGGGCACCAACCACGACCAGCGGCCAGCCCCCAGTCGACGTGTATACCAGAAACCGAACAGGGAGGCCGTTCCATCCAAGATGGCCTTGAATACCGCAAGGGTGAGTGCACTCTTGCCCAGGATCAGGAAAAACGGAGCCAGCAGGAAATAGCGGGCGGGGCCGTAGATCGAAAATAGATCCCCGTACAGGGTCCCCCCTTCCGCAACGATGCGGGTCCCCAGAAGCCACAGCCCATCATCGAGCAGATTCAGCCCCTGGCGATGGACCGACAGCCCTACCAGGAAAGGGACC
>DAOWLV010000173.1 GCA_030643455.1 Candidatus Krumholzibacteriia bacterium
TGGCCGCTGGAATGACCAGCGATGCACCGGTCTGTGGGTTGCGACCCATCCTTTTCTTGCGATTGCGACGTTCGAAAGTTCCAAAACCGGTGATCTGCACCCGATCACCCTTCGCCACGGCGCTGGCGATGATCCCTTCTCGCGGAGAGGTGGAGAAGATGGCATCGATAGCCCTCTTGGCAGCGGCCTTGGTCATTCCGGTCTTCTTCGACAATTGTTCGGTAAGTTCCGTCTTGTTCATACATATCACCTCCTTTCAGGGGCCATCAAACCCCGGCCTCAAAGGGATTGTCAACCTCTAAATCGAGTTTTCCCAGTACTGGCGGGGGAAAATGGACATCCGGTCAGAAGACTCCGCCGCCGATCGATCCCATGTAGTCCTCCCTGCCGCGGGCGAATTTGAGACTGGGAATGCTCCGCAGGTAGATGCGGAACCCGAACTGGGAGTCGACCGCGCTGATGGTCCTGTTGAACTCGAAACGCCAGCAGTGCAAATCCCGGTGCAGGCTGTACTGCTGCCGGATGGCAGTGCCCGTGACAAGATCAAACGAGGCCTGGAAGCGGACCTGCCAGTTCCGGGTCAGGTTCGTATTTGCAGCGAAGTTCCCGGTCGCCCTTTTCGCCTCCGTGGCGTTTGTGTAACTATATGAAAATGATGCGTTTAAATCGAAAGGAATAAATCGTCCGCCTTCGGTGGGATCCTTATCGCCTGGCCTTTCCTGCCGCCCGGGCCGATTGTAGAAATCGTAAAAACTGCTTTCCTCGCCATCGAAGAGCTCCTCCTGTTCGGAGGTGTCGATGAAGTTGCCATCCTCGTCGTATTCACCGTATATGCCTTCGGCTCGTACGCTGTCCGCGACCGCAGCCAGGTCCACCCCAAGCTGGTCGATGGCGGCATTGCGTTCCTGTTCCTGAACCTCACCCACGTCGCCCACGTCCAGACGGCCTGAAAAACTCAGCTGGTAGGAAAATCGAGTTGACTTCAAGGCCAGGGTGTTGGGATCGATGGAATTGTTGACCTTCAACCTGAGATATCGGCTTTGTCCCGGCTTGACGGTCAAGCCGCTGGCAATGTCCCCCCAGCGCCGGTTCGGCGGCGCCTGGGGATTGTACGAAGTGTTGAGGCTCCAGTCGATCACACCGTCCAGTTTCTTTTCCGTGAGCGTCGTATCGTTTTCCTGGCTCATGTATTTCAAGTCGAAACGGTTGTCGAAACCGAGGCCGATGGTGGACCCGTAGTCCTGCCGGCCCTTCAGCCCGGGCCGAACACTCCACGATGAATTGAACCGGGCCGTGTGCCTTAGCGCGCGGAACCGTCCCACGTTCAGGGGAAACATGCCGTACATGGTCGTACCCAGGGTGGTGCCGAAGGAAAGGCTGGGAGAGGTCTCCTCCACGGTCAAGGAGGTGTCGCGGTAGGCCCCGCCGGCGGCCAGGTTGGTATCCGGGTTCCAGGTGCGACCTTCCAGTTCGTCGCGCCGCCAGCCCTGCGCCGCGCTGGCCGAGACGCTCACGTTGAAGATTCCGATACGCGGCGGCCGCACACTCAAGGACCAGTTGCCGTTGGCCTGATAGCTCTTGGAGTCGGTCAGTTCCCTGCCGACCTCGTTGGCGCTGAATGAATAACCCTGCGAAAAATAGGTATTACGCAGGACATTGCCGGCAAAACTCCCTTTCTCTCCCCCGTGCAGCGAAGGCGCCAGGGTCAGCTGCTTGACGTTCAACGATAAGCTGGGCAGGGTCATGGAGTAGAGCTGGTTGTTGCTTCCCGGGTCGTCCGGATCCTCGGCATTGGTCCGTTCGTCCCGCTTGAGGCTGAGATTGGCACCCATGAAGGACCAGTTGCGGCTGACGTAGACGGTGGAATTCAGCTGCCCGCTGATGACGTCCCGATTGTTCGAGCCGGCCAGGTCATTACTGGTCAGGGTCGTCGAGGCCATCTTGACGTCGGCGCGGAATTTGTAGTCGTCGAAAAGGGTGGGCTGGTTGTGATTCCAGCGGAACTGCCATTCGCGGGTGGTGGTGCCTTCCCCCAGCCCCTCCTTGCGGGAGTAGTCGAAGCCGCCGTTGAAGGCATATCGATTCACGTAACGGTTCTGGATCCGAAAACCGAAATCCCGGCGTTCGTTGTAATCACCCTCGATCAGGAAATCCATGTAGTCATTGGTGGCCCAGTAGTAGCCGAAGTCCCGGATGTAACGTCCCTCCCGACTGGACCAGCCGAAATCGAACGAAGGGAAGAGGATTCCGGATTGGCGCCCGGACTTGAGACTCTTGTAGTAGAAGGGCAGGGCAAACACGGGAACGTGGCCGATGTGCAGGACGACGGGCGCTGCGACGACCTTGTCCCCCGGACGCATTTTCATGTTATCGGACCAGAAGTGGTAATGCGGATCCTCCAGGTCGCATGAGGTCATCTTTGCCCTGCATATCTTCATGGTCTGGTCAGGGAAGCGCCGGATGCTTTCGCCCCTGTAGTAGTACTCGTCCATCGCCGTGACGCCGCCCTCGACGGCAGCGGTCTTGTGTTCGAAGTTGTACCCCATGCGGTCACCGACGATGCTGTCCGCGTCTTCCACCAGGGGGTTGCCCTCCGCGTAAAGCTCCCGTTCATCCGTATCCATCATGATATGGTCTGCCATCAGCTTCATGGTGCCGAATTCCAGGGAGCCCTCGCCCTGGATGTCCATGGTCCGGTCCGCCATTTCAAAGGTCACCTCGTTCCCCGCGTAATCGACCTGCTGCGCATTGGCCAGGAAATCCAGGTTCGATTGACTGGTGTCGAAACCGGCGGCGGCCAGGGAGTCCAGGGCGGCCGTCAGCAGGGAATCCGCGGATGAAATCTGGGCGGGGCTCGCGCCCAACCAGGTCAGCGTGTCGGCGGCCGCGGCGCTGTCGGCTCCGGACCGGGCCAGCTGATCCACCAGGCGTCGCGATCGGCCCAGCATCTCCAGCATTGCCGCGATCTTGGCGAAGCGGTATGTGCCCACCGCGTTGCCCAGGACCTTGACCCTCTTGACCTGCTGATCGCGAAAATTGATGATGATGGTGTCACCGCTGACATCGTTGGTCGCCACCTCATCGGAAAGATCCTGGGGCGTGAACCTGCTGCGGGCGTTGCCGATCACCACGGTCCGGGTGATTTTCTCGTCGTCGAGTTCCACCGTGATGGAATCCCCCTCCAGGACATCGAGATTCGGCAGGCCCTGGTAGATACGCGACAGACTGTCCGGTGCCGTGTCCTCCATGCGGCCGTTACCGATCACCAGCACTTCCCGGAGCTGGCCTTCCGCATAGAAGAACTCGATCCGGTCGCCCTTCATCACGCTCGAGCTGGCCATGGAGACCTCGGGTGCACCGGTCAACACCATGTGTTCCTGACCGTGGGCCACCGCGGTATCGGCCCGGGCCCGGGTCTGTCCCTGGTTGATGCGCACCGAATCGACCATCACCACCCTGTCCTCGCTCCGGTGGAACCGCATCAGGCCTGCCACACTGGTCAGGACACCCCCCTGTTGTTCCCGGCTCGTCAGGACCGGGTTGACGTCGACCTCGGCTGTCTCCCCTTCCGAGGTGAAAAACGCGTGGTCCCCCGTGACGAGGCTCTTGGCTTCCGGCTCCATGATGCTCACGTGCCCGAATGCTTCCCCGTTACCGGTCTCACGGTCCTGGAAAATGGTGTCGGCCTTGACCGAATAGTCCGGGGTCACCAGAAGGGCATCTTCGAACAGTCTGATGTAACGGCCGTCTTCCCGGGATTCCCCGCGCCGGCTCGTCCCGATGGTGCCCTCCTCTTCCAGACGCACATTGCCGAAAAAATCTCCCGCGCCCAGATAACGATCGTAGTCGGCCCTGTCACAGGTGAGAACCGCGTCATGACGGGTCAGGCGGACATGCCCCAGGAACTGGTAGAATTCCTTTTCGCGGTAATAGAAAGCGGTGTCGGCGCGCACGGTCAGGGTGTCGCGGTCGATGAAGACGTTGCCATACATGCAGGAGACTTTTTGGCCGTCGATCACCCGGTCGACATAACGATCGGCCAGCGCCCTGGTCTGGAGACGGGGAGACTTTTCCGGGGCCGGATCATCCTGGGCGAAGGCCCGATCAATGATCCCGCCGATCTGGCAGGCGCCCAGCGTCAACGCCAGGATCACCGCAGGTAAAAGGACATGGTGGAAAAAACCCCGGCCCGACGGCGTTGCCGCCGCCTTTGTCGGCGCTTGCCGGGCATCTGTCCTGCCGCCGGTTCGGGCCATCAGCCGGGTATCCCCATTTCCCGGGCCAGGCAGGCCGCACCCACGGCAGCCGCCAGGGGACCCAGTTCGGCGGATACGACCGGAACATTCTTGGACTCCTTGGCCAGGACCAGACCAGGCACGGTTTCACGACAGGGTTTCAGGATCAATTCCCCGGCCTGGGCCACTCCGCCGCCGACGATGACCCGGTCGGGATCCAGAAGATTGACGATGTTCCCGATGGCCTGGCCAAGCCGCCGACCCGCCTCGGCGAATATTTCCGTGGCCACCGCATCTCCGCTGGAAGCGAGTTCCGCCAGGTCCAGGGTATTCAGCAACTCGCCCCGACGCGCCACCAACCGGGCCAGTTCATCGTCCGCCTTGCCCTCGACTGCAGCTTCGCGGGCCCTGCGCAACAACCCCGTGCTTCCCGCCCAGGCTTCCAGACAGCCCCGGCCGCCACACGTGCAGGACGGGCCTGCGGGATCCAGGTTCATGTGGCCGATTTCCCCTGCTCCGAAGTGTGCGCCGACCACGAGTTTGCTGTCGATGATCACGCCCCCCCCGACTCCGGTCCCCAGGGCGACCATGACCAGGTTCCGGCAATTTCGGCCGGCCCCCTGCCGGAATTCCCCGTACAGGGCACCATTGACATCGTTGGCCAGGGCCACCGGGATCTTGTGAAATACCGTACCGATGTCTCTCGGGAGGTTTCTGCCCTGCCAGCCCGGAAGGTTGGGTGATCTGCCCAGCTGTCCGGTCGCGGAGTTGACAATGCCCGCGCAGGCCATTCCCAACCCTGCCAGGCGGGGAAATCCGGACTTGCCCCCCAGCGTGTCGGCCACGGCCGCTCCGAGCCGCTGCATGCTGACAGCGATACTGGCCGGGTCGGTGGGAACTTCACCGGAGGTCATGACCGAGCCATCCTGGTCGGTCACCACGTATTTTACCCCGGTTCCGCCCGTATCGACTCCGAGGAAGAGATCCTTCTTCACCATCAATCCTTTCCAATGCGGTCAAGCACCCCGGCCGCCTCCTGCGGGACACGGGTGGCCCCGAGATCGGTGAAACCCAGCCGGTACAGGGTTTCCGCCACGGTGAAACAGCTTCCTGTAACCAGGACCGTATCTTCGGGCTGCAGATTGCAAGCCAACAGATGCAGCGCCCGAGGAATGTCCGGCGCCACCGCCACCCGGGGCAAGCCTTCATCATCATCCGGCCAGGCCACCGGTTCACGTCCCCAGTTGCGAAACAAATCCTCCAACTCGTCGCGGGTCCTGGAACGGGGCAACGAAACCGGCACACCGATCAGGGCGTCGCACCCCGTGAGCATGGCGGCAGGGTCCGCTGGTGTGTCCTTGTCGTGCATGGCGCCGAAAACGACAACTTTGCGGCCGGGCCCCTGCCGGGCGGAAAACTCCCGCCACACATTTCCCAGGGCCTGGGCATTGTGGGCGGTGTCGAAAATCCAATCCGGATCCGTCAGCACGGTCTGGTACCGCCCCGGCAGAAAAAGATTCCCCAACGCGCCCGCCGTATCCCTTGGCAACAACCTCATTCCCAGGCCTGTTTCAAGTTCGGCCAGGGACAGGATCGCCAGCGCCACGTTACGCCGCATGGTCACCGTACCCGGATCGGGCAGGTCCGGAAATACCTTTTCCCTGAGCGCCAGATCCCAAGCGCCTCCCTTACGGTCATTCCCGGGGTCAACGCCACTGCCGGACCAGCGTGCCAGCTCGTCCAGGAAATGGCAGGGACTGCCCGCCAGGACACTGGCGGTGAAAACTTGATTGCGGAATTCTTCCCCGACCCCGCAGAACACGGGCACCCCTCTCTTCAGGAGACCCAGCTTCTCGGCGGCGATCTCCTCCAGCGAATCTCCCAGGATGCGCTGATGATCCAGACCGATCGTTGTCAACAGGGTGGCCACCGCCGGCAGGGCGTTACTGGCGTCCAGACGACCGCCCAGGCCGGTCTCGCAGCAGAGGAAATCCACTTTTTCCTCATGGGCGAACTGGACCGCCAGGGCTGTCAAGGTCTCGAACCAGCTGGCCTCGTTTCTTTCCACAAGTGGTTTGATGGCTTCCACGCTAGAAACAAAGACCTCAGCGTCCACCGGGCGGTCGTTGATCATGATCCGTTCGTGAACATTCAGCAGATGGGGACTGGTATAGGTGGCCACCCGGTAACCCGCGGCCTGGAGTAGATGGGCCAGGATCCTGGTGGTGCTGCCCTTGCCGTTGGTGCCGGCGACAACCAGGGTACGGAGGTGATCTTCGGGATGACCCAGGTCCGACAATAGTCCCTTGATGCGGACCAGCCCGGGGCGGATACCAAACCTGTTGAGATTGAAGAGCCAGCGCGTGGCGTCATCACCTGCCACGAAGGGAGGTGCGAGGTCCGGTCCAATGCCGGGCTCGCCGGGATGGCCGGAGACCCCGTCACGGCGGCCGCTGCCGAGGGCCACGCCTCTCAGCCCCGTGGCGGTCGAAGCACTGAGATGTCCCGACCGTCGACGAACCAGTGCAGGGCCCGCTCGATGTTATCCTTCAGGTTCTTGCGTTCGGTGATGATGTCCACCATGCCGTGCTCGAGCAGGAACTCGGAGGACTGGAA
>DAOWLV010000199.1 GCA_030643455.1 Candidatus Krumholzibacteriia bacterium
ACCAGCGATTACATATTGTTGGTGAGGATCTGAATAGTTCTGAAACTATCGGAACTTTCGGAACCTCGGGGTCGTGATCAAAGGATGTCTACTCGTTCTGAACGTCCCTGGAGTAGGACTCTTCAGAAATGTTGCGCATTAGCCTAGGCTGTCGGAGAGACCTCCCAAATACTGCCAATGTGACCCCGGTCCGGAATGGCGGGCCAGGATTTGCGCTTCGGAAAACGCGCTCCTGGTTGTTTTTTAAAAACCCCCGACCAGACAAGATTAGGGGAATTCAGAGAATTACTATACTACAAACGGGCCCACGGGTCAATGAAACAAATCCCGGCTCCATTACGTTGAAATTGATTTCATCCCGCCAAATTACCCGCGTCTGGACAAACCCCGCACCATCGGTCATTTGATCTCAGAAACGATAAATTATTGCAACGGAACAAGATCAATGGTAGATCCAGCCGGGACGGCCACGAGGGCACCCCAACCGGTGGACCGGAATTCACCTTCGCCGGCGGCTCGAGCCAGGGCCTCGGCAGGAATCCCAACCACCTTTCGGCTCCGCGTCGCGTTGCGAACAACCACCACGCCATCGCGGACGCTCCAACTGGTACCCCGGTCGTAAAGCTGGGCCAGTTCGTGATCGGTCAGATACACCGGGGATTCCCACGAGTTCCCTGAAATTTCCCCCAGATACCGGTCCAGGGCGTCCAGCCCCACGGCCACCACGGCGGAATCGGTATGGGCGAAATTGATACGATGACTTTCCACGATGGCCGGTTGCCCTGCTGCCCAGGCTCCACGGGTTTCTTCCACACAGGTCCGCACAACGGAATCCGGGTCTGGTGCCTGGACCGGCTCCAGCCGACAGTTCCGCTCCAGGTAGATCCGCCCGGGATACCGCAAACGTGTCCACTGTCTCATCACGTACTTGCGTACCCGGCCGAACTTCCCGGTCCCCCAGGCCGGATTGAGCTGTTCCCGTTTTCCCTGGATCACCCGGAGATTCCGGTTTCCCCACATGGCCTCGATCCGGTCGTCCCAGTGATAGTCCGGGGCCATGACCGAGTGAACGTCCCGCCCGAACAGGTTTCGAAACACCGCCAGGGAATGGTCAACTTCCCGTCCCAGATCCGAACGCGACCGCCAGCTGCCCAATTCCCACGCGCGCTCGCTGCCTGGAAAGAGCATGATACCGCGGTCTGTCACTTTCCGGGCGATCCCGGCGGTCAGGGCGCCACGTTTTCTGATCTCGGGGTCGTAATGCCAGGTGGCGTGGAATTCGGGATACCATGTTCCCCGCGCAATGCCCTCTTCGACTGCATTCCAGAGGCCCGGCCGCCGGTACAGGGGCGGCAGGTCAGGCAAGTCGTACCTGACCCAACGGTCACCGGTATGGGCCAAAGAGGACATGACATAGTTGGGTTGCAAAACGGCGGGATGCCCGTCACGGCCCGAATGGCCGGACAGCACGGTGTTGAGAGCCGCCACCATGGCGCTGTCTTCCAGGGTGGAGAGCCAGTAGACCTCGGGAAAAGAACCGGATGCCAGCTTTTCGCGGTCCAGACCACGCCAGGCATCCGCATGAGGGACAAAGCCAGCCAGACCCCAGTCGTCGCTCTGGATGACAACCGCCCTGAACGATCGCCAGGCAATCGCGCTGCGTGCCCCCCCGAACAGGAAGGAACCGGCCACCAGGCCGCAGACCACGATTCCCGTCACGGCGAAAACTCTAGTGGTCAGCTTCAAATCCTTGCCCCTTCGCTCACCCCGCAGGCCCGCGCCCACCAATAGTAGCCGGGATCCAAACCATCGCGTTCAATGCCCCTCATCAAACGCCCGACCTGGCCCGTCGGTTCCCCTGGCTGTCTCAAAAGATCCAGTACGGCCTCGGCATCGATGGTCTGCCGGTTACGGACAAGACCGAATTCCCAGTCCACGGCAGTTCCGAGTTTCGAAACACGGGCCTTGAAGTCCGCCACCGGCAACAGAGGGCCACGCGATTGTGGCATCAGTCGGAAGAGAACATCCTGGAGATCACCGTAACGGGCGACACCCGCAGGAACATCACCCGGTTCATCCTCGAAAATAAAAAGGGAGCCGCCGGTTTTCAACAATTCCAGCCAAACGACCAGGAAACCGAGAGCGGGGTCCGCTGGTACCAGATGCCTCAGGAGGTTGGCCGCCAGCAGGAAATCCAGGGATCCTTGAGCCACCGGAGGGGAAAGAGCATCGCCGACGACATCCGCTACTGTCCCCACCTCCGGACCGAAACGATCCAAACCCCAGGAAGGGATATCCCGTTCAGCAAGGATTGACCGGAAACGGCCGTCGCCACAACCGAGTTCCAGGATCCGCGGGAAAATGAAATCCGGATGAAGGCAAATATCAGTGAAGGTCTTTGGAAGGGGGCTGAATGACATCCGGACCTTCCTCCACCACGGTCTCGTTACCGGTGGTGCCTTCCCGCAGCATGCCCTTGGCCTCTTCCACCTTCTGCCTGGCGGCCTGAAGATCGATGATGTCGGCCACGTTCTGACCGACCTGTCCAGCCAGTTTGTCGAGCCGGTCATCAAAGCCCAGGGCGTAGAGCAGTTCCGTGAACAGGTCCAGTCCGTGCTTGCGGTTCTGCAGGTGACGAAGCGCGCCGAGCTGTCCCGCCCACATCCAGACACCCATGGCCGGCAGACCCAGCCAGGCAATGCCGAGGAAATCGCTGAGGGCAAACAGGGTGGTCCCCAGGGATACCAGCAGCAGACAGAAGACAGCCCCGCCGGGAGAAAATCCCAGGCGCAGGAGGCGGTGGTGCAGGTGGTAATCATCAGCAAGAAAAATGGAGGATCGCCGGCGGTAACGACGGACGATGGTAGTGCCCGTGTCCCAGATGGGGACGACCATCGGCGCGATCAACACCGGAAGGCTGATGGGCACCTTCTGGCTGAGGTTCAACAACAGGCTGGCCAGGACCAGGCCCATCCACATGCTCCCCGAATCACCGAGGAAAATCTTGCGCTTGCTGATGTTCCAGTAGAAGAAGGCCACGGTTGCCCCGCAAAGAGTGGAGGCAAAAAGGGTGGAGAACATCTCACCCACGGCCAGGGAAATGACAACCAGAGCCATGGCGGCAATGATGCTGATGCCGCTGGCCAGGCCGTCAAGGCCATCGATGAGATTCATGGAATTGATGAAACCCAGATACCAGAACAGGGTGAAGGGCCAGGCCCAGCCGCCCAGTTCGATGGACCCGAAAAGCGGTAGCACGACCACGTCGAGACGCTGCCCGAACAGCATGAGCCCGACGATGACGATGAGCTGGCCGTAAAGTTTTTTCTCGGCGTGGATGCCGAAGCGGTCATCCCCCACTCCCAGGGCGAGAATGGCCAGGCCTGCACCGATGAGGATGCTCAGCCAGGACCAGGGAAGCGAGGTGCGGAGAATGACGTTTTCCAGGAAAAACAAGGCGCAGAAGAAAGAAATGAAGATCGCCATGCCCCCTGTTCGGGGCACGGGTTCGCGGTGGGGCCGGCGGTATCCGGGATGGTCGACGATTTCCGTCAAAAAACCCAGATTCCGGAAATGGGGCTGAACCAGCCACGACATCAGGAATGCCGCGGTGAATCCAAGTGCAGCAACTATCCCCAGGTCCACGACTCCTCCTTGAAGTACCTTGATCTCTGAAGGTTACACTTTTTCAACAGGGGCAAGTTACATTATCAGGCCACAACGGGCAATGCTTATTTGCTCTCGCCCCCATCCAGCAGGTGGCGGTAGACGGCCACCGTGAGGTCCGCCGTACTGCTCCAGGACCACTGGCGGGCCCGGTCAGGACCGCCTGTGGCCAATTTTGCACGCAAATCCCGGTCAAAAGCAAGCCGGGTCAGGCCTGTGGCGATATCCCCGGTATTTTCGGGGTCCACCAGCAGGGCCCCGTCGCCGGCGATCTCGGCGGTGCCGCTCCGGTCAGCGGTGAGAACAGGCAGGCCGGCGGCCATCGCTTCGAGAATGGGCAGACCGAATCCTTCGTTCAGGGAAGGAAAGACCAGGGCCAGGGCCCGGCAGTAAAGTTCCCAGAGGTCGTCCGGATCGCAATAGTCCAGAATCCGCAGACGGCCCCGGTCGCGCAGATCAGCCATTCGCCCGCGCAGCCGGGAATCCCTCCAGCCCCTCCCACCGACAAAAACCAGGTCGGGCACATCCTGGGCGGAAACCTGACTGACCGCTTCCGAGGTAAGAAAGGATTCATAGGCGTCCATCAGCCGGGGCAGATTCTTCCGGGGTTCCAGGGTACCCACAAACAGGAAAAAAGGTCTCCCTCCCGGGGGCTCGTTCAGGTTTCCGTCGCACACTCGGTCCAGGACCCACCGGGGTGTTCCGTGGGGGGTCAAATGGATCTTGTCTGCAGCCTGGGGGAAAAACCGTGTCGTTTCAGCCTCGGTAGAGCGGCTGTTGACCACAATGGCATCCACCTGTCTGATACTGCGCGGCACCAGCCACCGGTAGTAACTGCGCCGGGGTTCCTCGATGGTTTCGGGAAAAAGAAGCCAGGCGAGATCATGCACCGTCGCCACCTGCGGACAGGAACAGCGCAGGGGCGCCAGGAACTGCATGCTGTGAAGAAGGTCACCTTCGAGCTTCCGGACCAGTCCGGGAAGCCGGAATTGGGTGAACAACGCCTTTCGCAGGGCACCTCCTTTGGCTTGCGGGCATTCCCTGACCAGCCAACCAGGCCTATCCTCCAGCTCGCGAAACACGCCCGGCTCCGTGGTCAAAACCGTGAAGTCCAGTCCCCTGTCCTTTTCGGCCAACGCCCAGCAGAGGTCCATGATTCCCCGTCCGGTCCCGGTGGGGTTCCTCCTGACCTGTAGTGCTTCAATGATCACCCTCGGCCGCCTGGTCATGGTCAGGACTCCTTGCGTGGGGACCCGGGCCCGGGTTCCACGTCGGCCAGCATGGCCAGCAACAATCCGACTGAAACCCAGATATGGGGCAGATTATACTGGGAAAAAGTCAGCAACTGGAGCCAGACCCCGGCAACCGAGACCGTGGTCGCGATCAGGAGTTGTCCGGACAGGAGGGTGCTTCCCTCTGCTTCCGGGAGCCGGAGCAGTGCAGACACGCGGGACAGGATCGCCCTGACCAGTCCAAAACTCCAGCCCGCGAAGACCATGAAGCCGACCAGTCCCGTTTCGCACAGGATCAACAGGGGAAAGTTGCTGACCACAGGCCAGGTGAACTGGCTCTGAAGACCCATGGGATCCACCAGGGTAGCGAAATGCCAGCCGAATTGTCCCCACCCGATCCCGAGAATCGGGCTCAGAAGGAAAGCCCGCCAGGCGGCCTGCATGCTGTAGATTCGGGTCAGATTCGACCAGTCCTGGCCACTGAAGGTCTGAGCCAGCCGCCGATAGGGAAACAGCAGCCCTTCCCAGCCGGTGGCCAGACCCACCACCGGAACGACTGCCACCAGGACCCCCACGCCAATAACCACCAGTCTGGATTTTCCCCCTTCACGGCGGATAAAATCAATACCGGCAATGCTCCGCAGGCTGAAAACCAGGCCCGCTGCCAGCACCGCCTGACCCATCAACCCCAGCCAGGCGCCCCGTGACCACGTCCCCAGAAGGAGGATTACCAGGGCACCGGCGACCAGACGGCGGGTCCGAACAGACCAGACCGGAACAATCACCCAAGGCAAAAGAAACAGAAGAAAATTGCCCAGATACAACGGCTCACAGACCGTTCCCCTGAGGCGCGGTACATTCCGGAAGGAATCGCCGAGATAGAGTTCCCCTGAACCGGAAAGGATGGATGGGTTGGAAGTGAAGATCGTTTCCAGCCAGGCGAAACCCGCCAGTGGATGGTAATAATTCAAACCCTGCAGGATTCCGTAGGCCACCTGGATGAGCCCGCCGATCAGCAGCAACTTGACCGTCCAGACCCACCGATGACGGCCTCTGGTCCAAAGGGCCGGCCAGACGGCAAATACGACCATGACCCCCAACTGTATCAACTGTTTGAAAAAACGGCCCAGGGTGGCGTCGGCCGGTTCGCCCGAGGGGGCCAGCCGCAGGCCCGCGATCGAGATCACGACAACGAGGAAAACGGCCACCGAACCCAGGAGCCACCAGCGGCCCAGGGGTCGCGGGATGTCCACCGTCAATCCCTGCCGCAGGGAGCCGCTCCTCAGTCTGGCGAGACCGGCACACAGAATGGCCAGGGCAAGAAACAGCCAGGAAGGCTGAAGCCCCCCCCCCCAGTCGCGCCCAGGGGTGATTTTCATGAGGCCGACCCCCACCCAGGGGAGTGTCACGGGGGGGGCCCCGTAGAAAAAAGGCGAAAGGCGGGTCAGCATCAAATCCCGGCCCTTTCGATTGCCTCCAAACGGGCCCGTCTCAGAAGGACGATGCCCAAGAGGGTCACCCCGGCCAAAAGGAGAAATC
>DAOWLV010000379.1 GCA_030643455.1 Candidatus Krumholzibacteriia bacterium
GTGCAGCCTGGTCCACGGCAAAGGCGCCATCGGGGCCTGGCAATTACTGGTGGCGACCATCCTGTCGGCCCAGTGCACCGACGCCCGGGTCAACAAGGTCACGCCCGACCTGTTCGAGCAGTTCCCCACCCTTGCGGATTTCGCCGAGGCCCCCATCGAGGAGATCGAAGAGGCCGTCCGCAGCACGGGTTTCTATCGCAACAAGGCCAAATCGCTGCAGGGAGCAGCCCGCGCCCTGATCGAAAAACACGACGGCAAGGTGCCCAACGACATGAAAGCCATGGTCAAGGTGCCCGGCTGCGGGCGCAAGACGGCCAACGTCGTGCTGGGTGAGGTCTACAACAATCCCGACGGGGTGGTGGTCGACACGCATGTGGGCCGCATCAGCAGGAAACTGGGGTTAACCGATCAGACCGATCCGGTGAAGATCGAAAAGCAGCTCAACGAGTGCATCCCCCAGGTCGACTGGCGGGACTACGGGCATCTGATCATCGACCACGGCCGCAAAACCTGCAAGGCGCGGGCGCCGAAGTGCGACGAGTGCCGGCTGTACAAGTGGTGCGAAACGCGGGCCTGATCGGAATATTGAAGCTCGGGTAGCGGGGAATCACCCACGCTCCCGAGCATTCAAACTTTATGGATTGATCTGCAACCCGAAGTAATCAAGCACCCACCGGATGGCCTTCTTCGTTTCATCCGGATCGAAACGGTAGGGATCGAATCCCCAGTAGACGTCGGCCTTACCTGAAGGCTTGTCCTCGGTCATCTTGTAGGAGAAATAACCGTAGGTCTGCCCGTTGGTCAGCGCGCTTGAATGGGGGATGTCCTGATAGCTGGTCATTCCCAAGGATCCGCAGCCCTCGATCAACTCGGTGTCCGTATACGTACTGAACGGCCAGTCGGGATCGCCCTCATTCCACATGTACTCCCGCATCCAATCCATCCGGGCTATGCCCGTGAACATGGGTTCCACGCACATTCCGCCGGGGGCTCCGGGCCAATTGAGGCACTCCTGAGGAATAATCGGGGTGGTCCGTGGGCTGATGTTGGAGTTGACGAATTCATCGTTCCGGAACGGGAAGGTATTGCTGAACAATTCAAGGTTGCCGGAGCCCGCATCCACCACGTCGTGCCAGTCGATCACCATATCGGTGAAAAATGTGTCCGCAATGGCCGAGGCATCGACGGCGTGGTTGGCCCGGAAATCCGGGTCAAGGACAAGCCCCTTCAACCCCACACAGTCGACTTTCCGGTCAAAGCGCGCCGGGTCCGGCCTGCCATAGATGTTTTTGGAGTTCGGCGAAGTCCAGTCCAGCGCTGCGATGCCCGCGGTGGCGTACGGATACATGGTCGGCCCACGCGGGATCATTGTCCCATCGGGCAACTCCTTCTGGCCGAACCCAACGGTAAAGGTCTGCCCGTCAAGAAGGTAGACCGTTTCATTCGCATCGAAGATGACCGGAATCATGTAGAGCAGCGTTTCGAGATAGGATTCCATGCTCGCGTTACCCACCTGGAAATAGTTGCCACCTCGCCACTGGTATGGTGCCAGCCACACATACTTGTCCTGGCCATTCACGGGTCGGAACTGCTGGAACATGGTCTGGTTCGTATGGGCACGGGCATAACACAGAACGGCCTTGTACATCACCAGATCCGAGTAGCTTACCTCCTGGGTATGGTCGATCCGATCACGGTCCCAATCGAAAAAACTCACGCCGCCGGAACTCTCGGCCAGGAATTGCCAGTAGGGGTTGCGATAGACCGCGTTGTCCCTGGGATAACCGTTTTCATCGGGCCAGGCGTTCGAATTGGTGTCGACGGTCTGATCGATGACCAGAAGTGGAAACTGATTATTCATCGACACGAAGGGTACGACCTGCAATCCCCAGGTGATCAACCTGACCTGATGGGCACTGTCCTCTACTCTCAGGATGAAGGTATGAATTCCATCCATGAATATCCGCTCGTCCGCGAACATGTTTTCCGGCGCGAGGCCGGGCGGAACGGCCCAGCCCGGATCGTTGGGATCTTCAGGATCGATCAGATCCCAGCCGTGACGGTAGGAAACGATTTCTCCCCCGTAGGCTTCGGCACTGGCAATCCAGCTGAAGTTCAGGGGCTGTCCTCCTGCGATTTCGTTGAATACCTGCGAGGCACTGGGGCAGCCCAGGTACGTCTCGCATATGGTGACCTCGGGCGCGAAGGCCCCTTCCCTCACCCAGAAATTGAATACTTCCAGCTGGTAATTCAGGTCGACGCTGACTGCCCCGTCGGCGTCCATCACCTGCAAGGCCATCAGGTAGTAGACGTCATCAACAAGGTCGGTCACATCGATAACCGGATCCGGATCAGGAGCTTCGGGATAGTCCTCCCAGGCGGTCCAGCCAGGATCGTCCCAGGACAAGACATCGGCACCGTGAGCGGCGTATTCAAATGGGGTCCTGATGTAACGCGGTTCGCCCGTTTCGGTCGTGTCGTACTGGGCAGTGACCAGAAGGTAGCGATACTTGGCCGGTCGGCCCGTGGCAGAATCCTCATCCAGGCCCAACAGCCCGACGGCGAATGAAGGCGGCATCACTTTGGCCATCATGCTGCTCAAGTTCGGCACCAACACACGCACGGTGGGAACCAGACCGTCGGACGGTTCCTGGGCGGTGGCCGGGCCAACCGCCATGAGTCCCGCAACCAGGACCATGATTCCGGCGATATTCAGAATTCTTTTTGATGATTTCATCCCCGTAACCTCTTTCTGGGGTATCAACACGGCCTTTTGCGGCCCATGAAATTTCCAATCACTTGATCAGGGTCATCCTCTTGGTGTCGATGGTATCTGTTGTCTTCAACCGGAAAAAGTAGACCCCCGCCGATGCAGGACGACCACCCGTATCCCGACCTTCCCAGACGGCCTCGTGGTTGCCGGCGACCATCGACTCGCTGACCAGCCGCTTGACCAGACGTCCCGCCAAATCGAAGACCGCAAGTTCCACGGGCCCGGATCGGCTCAGGTCGAACTTGATGGTCGTCCGCGGATTGAACGGGTTCGGGAAGTTCGCGTGCAGCCTGCTCACCGTGGGCAGTCCACCGGAGCCGCCCCCCACGCCGGACACGTAGTCGCAGTTCACATCGAAGGCCCCGATCCCGCCGCAGCCGGGATTCACGTCAATCCCACATGGGGAGGTAATATTCAAGGTGAAGGGATTGAAGCTGTCGGCGGCTCCGCAGAACTGGGGATCGGCTGAAAGATTGCCACCGATAAATTCGTAGGGAGCCAGGGCCCCGACCCAGTCGCCACCCTCGTTGCCGAAGATGTCGGTGCAGTCGGGCACGGGCGCGCTCATCGCGTCGCCGTCCCAACCCCGTCCGGTCAGGCCATCGACAATGATGACCTGATCCAGGACCAGGTCTTCGGTATCCCAGGAGGCCAGGCCGGAACCGACGGCGCTTTCACCCCGCACCACCGTACACTCGGTCAGTGATGGGGAGGATCCA
>DAOWLV010000267.1 GCA_030643455.1 Candidatus Krumholzibacteriia bacterium
GCTCCTTCTGCAGCGAGCGGATCCTGTCGATGGCTTCCTTTTCCTGCTCCCAGTGGGCTTTCAGCTGGTCCCACTGGTCGCGCAGCTCGGTGATCCGGCGGTCGATCAGCTCGCGCCGAGCCACCGCCGACTTGTCGGTTTCCTTTTCCAGGGCCAGGCGTTCCATCTCGAGCTGGTTCAGGCGCCGCTGCAGATCGTCGACCTCCGCGGGCACCGAATCGATCTCCATGCGCAGGCGGCTGGCGGCCTCGTCCATCAGGTCGATGGCCTTGTCCGGCAGCATGCGGTCGGCGATGTAACGCTGGCTCAGCTTCACCGCCGCGACCAGCGCCCCGTCGGTGATGCGGATGCCGTGGTGCACCTCGTATCTCTCCTTCAGGCCGCGCATGATGGCCACCGCCTGCTCCCAGGTGGGCTCTTCGACCAGCACCGGCTGGAAACGCCTTTCGAGGGCGGGATCCTTTTCGATGTGCTGGCGGTATTCGTCGATGGTCGTCGCGCCGACACAGTGCAGTTCACCTCGAGCCAGAGCCGGCTTGAGGATGTTGGAGGCGTCCATCGCACCGCTCGTCGCGCCGGCGCCGACCAGGGTGTGCATCTCATCGATGAACAGAAGCACCTGGCCGTCCTGCTCGGTGACTTCCTTGATGACTTTCTTCAAACGATCCTCGAATTCACCGCGATATTTGGTACCGGCAATCAGGGCACCCATGTCCAGGGCGAGCAGACGCTTGCCCTTCAATCCCTCGGGCACATCCCCTTCGACCAGGCGGCGGGCCAGACCTTCGGCCACGGCGGTCTTGCCCACGCCGGGGGAACCGATGAGCACGGGATTGTTCTTGGTGCGGCGGCTGAGAATTTGAATCACGCGGCGGATCTCTTCGTCGCGACCGATGATGGGATCGATCTTCCCCGCGCGCGCGGCGGCGCACAGGTCGCTGGCGTACTTGTCCAGGGCCGAGTCCTGGCTGTCGCCCAGACCGGATTCGTCATCGCCGTCGTAGGCGGCATCGGCGCCGCTCATCTCGAGGGCCTTGGCGACCTTGTCGGCGGTCACGTCAAAGGTTTTCAGCACGCTGCCCGCGCGCCCGCCGTCTTCGGCCAAAGCCAGCAGAAGTTCGCGCGTGCCGACCATGCCGCCACCGCTTTTCTGGCCGGCCTCCAGGAACAGTTTCTGCAGCTCACGGCTGGCATTGGGCAGTTCCTTCTGCTCGATGGTCGGCAGGCTCGACAATTCACCCTCGACCGTCTGCGCGATCAGCACCGGATCCAGCTCCAGGCTTCTCAGCGTATTGGTGGCCAGGCCGGTCTCATTCAGCAGCGCCCACAGCAGGTGCAGGGGCTCGAGTTCGGCATGTCCCATTTCGTAGGCCCTGGCCTGCGCTTTCTGCAGGATTTCCATGGCGTTGACGGTCCAGTTTTTCATGATTTCCTCCTCTATCGGGGCTGGGTCAGGGCCCCCCGGGGGGCCTTATTGACCTCTGGATTCTTATTTTCGGAGGAAGGATTGCATTTGGTGTGCCAAAAGTTGTTGATTGGCATAAATCATTAAAACCAAAGATGTTACCCATTATTTATCGCGCTGATACATGGAAATAATGACCCTGAGTCAAGTCCGGTCTTAAAAAGTGTCATGCCATTATGGCATGTTATTCGTGTTTGGCAGATCAATTCAGTGAGAAGTTTATTTCAATGCTCACTTTGGTTTCAGTGACAATCGGGGTGAACAATTCACCCTCATAACTGTGGCTCGTGATCCTCTGGCCAACGGTTGCGTTGATCCCCAGAGAAAATTTCCCCGACCGCAGCAGGGTTGCCCCCATTCCCAAATATGGTATGCCAGTTCCAACAACGTCACTGGAACCCGATTGGGACCAGAAAAGCCATCCGTACCGTGCTCCAAAAATCCAGTACACCTTGATCGGGTAGTGTTCGGGGGTCATGAAGAAGTGCCACCCCATCTCTAAACCAGCTTCGGACACTTGGTCCAGCCCGTCCTGTAATTCACGGCCCCTGGCCGCCCGACCTTTCCCATAGTAGAGCCCTATGTATTGCTGTAAATTATCATCATCATCATGGAAAGATACCATGAGGTTAAAGCTTGAAAACCCCGGGGGTGTATCTCCAGCAAATTGCGACCGCGAGTACCAGAAGGACAAATAATCCCAGAAATTAAAAATGGTGACCGGCGTGTCATCGTAGAAATACGGTCCTTCGTACTCCTGCGGCCAAACGATTGCCGTGTCGGGTTCATCGACATTCGGGCCCATCTTCATCTGAGGTTCGAACCACCATTCTTCAAGCGGGTCGGATTCAACCTCGTTGGTAACCTTCCAGATTCTCGCTTCCACCTGTTCCCCGGCGATCTCTTCAAATCCTTCGGCAGCCTCCTCATCCTCCCCCTCGGTCTGACTGGCCTGACCTCCACTGCCAGAGGCGCATCCCGACATTGCAGCCAAGACGGCCAAGCAAAGAATCAGCGCCTGGAACCTGTTTTCGGGTTGGTATATCATTCCATCCCCCTTGACCGGCGTCCTCCCGTGTCGGGATAACGTGCTTTCACGAATAACGAGAGCTGATGGCCATAAATCGCAATAACAGGGCCAGATTGCCCAGGAATTTGTTGTTTCCTATATAGATTAAAACAAACAAGATATGGCGATCGAGCTGATTCGTGAAACGCCGGGTTTCCAGGAATCCACCAGGACCTGGCACAGGCCTGTGCCACAGATAATACACCCCCCAACGCCCTCACTTGCCTTTGGTCAAAGCCACCAGGTACCGCGACCTCATCTGCTCACTGGCCATCGCCCGTTTGACCGGGGGCAATTTCAAGACAGCCCCGAGCAGGGCGGCCAGGGCCCGGTGACTGGCCATGACCTGGTTGTCGAAGATCAGGTTCTGCAGTTTCCCGCGCTCCACTGCCATCAGGACAACACGATGGGCCCCGTTGACCGGCGTGATGACTCGAGCGGCCCGCGGCGACATCTTGATACTTTCCTTCGAACAGGCCCGGACGCACACTCCGCAGCCCAGGCAAACATCAACATCCAGTTTGGCGGCTTTCTTCTTGGGATGGCCCGGATCGTTAGTCGATACCAGGGAAAGTGCCTCGACAGGACAGGCCTCCACGCACTTGCCGCAACCCGTGCAGTTGGTGACGTCAACCTCGGCGAGGTAGTTGCTGGTATGGATGGGATGCAGGTGGGCGAAGCGCCGGGCCGCGGTCAGCGCCTCGCAGCAGCAACCGCAGCAATTGCAGATGAAACTCACCTTCTCCTGGACATTTTCCCCGAACTGGACCAAGCCGTGTTCATAGGCTTCATCCAGCAGGTCCAGGCATTCGGCGGTTTCGATTTCACGGGCGTAACCATGTTTGATCAGCGATTCCGCCGTCCCGCTGAAGGTCATGCATATGTCCATGGGCGCGTCACAGACCCGGCCCAGGTGCTGCATCTTGTGCCGGCAGTAACACATCCCCACGCCGATGTGGCCGGCGGTGCGAATGATCTCCGTGGCCCGCTCGAAATCCAGGACATGGGCCGCCTGATCACTGCTGAGTACCGGTTCCTGGACAAATATCTGGCCGAGTTGCGTCTCGCCTTCGGTGAAGAGGGCCTTGACGAAATCTTCCTCAACGTTGAGATACTGGTGGAACAGCTCACTCAGGGTCTTCTGGTCCAGATCGCCGCGTGTTCGCATGAGGGAAAACTCGAAAAAGCCGGCCATCGGCGGGGGCAGGGTGTACACCATCCGGCCCCTGCGTTCGACGTCAACCAGCAGGGCGCGTCCAGCCATTTCTTCCAGGATGGCCTGGGCCCGATTCGTGGGAAGTTTCCAGACCTTGGCCGCTTTTTCCACCGTGAAGGGCTTGATGGGCAGGAGGGACAGAAGGGAGGCTTCACGCTCGTTCATCAGCATGGCCAGGATACGGTTGAGCAGCCTGGACGGGGGCGCTCCCTGTGGAGCCCGGTTCAGGCGCTCGACAAGATTGTCGTAGCCGGATTTTGCCGTGCGATGGGCCAAGTTTCTCTCCCGTTTGGTACGGCCATTATCCCTCATACGGGAGGGGTGGCGCCACTCAAAAGAAGATGCTGGCTTCGAAGTTCAGTTTGTATTCGGCGATATTCTGGAACACATCGTTATCGAAATCCTCGAATGTTTTGTTGCCGCTAATCCTGCCCCCCACCGTGAAATTGATTCCGAGGTGGACCGATTTCGTCTGCACCAGTGAAGTTCCGATGCCCAGGTAGGGCACCAACAACGCCACGCCGTCGTTGGATAACTGTTCAAGTCCGCCGGTCCCATCCGGCACGGTGATGGCATTGGTGTAGGACCAGCTCATGGCCCCGAGGCGAAGACCCGTCAGCACATACACCCCCATCAGGGAATGGTCGGGAGTCAGATATCCCCTGGCGCCGATGTCGAGTCCCCATTCATTGATCCACCGCAGCGCCTCCTCGAGATTATCCTGGCTGCCTGGATTTCCACGTCCGTAATACAATCCGATGTTGGCCCGGTACCGGGTGCCCCTATACACCGAATACATGAGGGTGACGGTGGAAAAGTTCTTGATCGTATCTCCGGCGAACCAGGATCTGGAATACCAGGCATTCAGGTTGCTGCGTCTGATGTCCAGACCACTGCCCCCGTCACTGGATTTTCCTCCACTGCCGTCTTCCTCCTCCTCGTAGGGTCCGAATTCGCTGTAGCTGTTCCAGGCCCGATCCCCCGCCTCGCCGTATTCGGATGGATAGGAGTTCCGATTGTCGTTGCGTTCATCTTTATCATCATCACCGCCTCCGGTGAAGATGCTCAGGATCAGTCCGATCAGGAAGGGGGTTCCTCCATCGGATTCCTCTTCCTCATAAACCTCATAATTACTGTCATCGTTGTTGTATGTGCTGCCATCGCCCTTGGTTCTGGTCCTGCCCTGGTCCCGTCCTTTTTGCTCTTCATCCCCAGCGGCTTCGGCCGTGGCGTCGGACAGCTTGCCCCGGCTTCCCCGGCTCTGGCGGTTGCTTCCGCCCGTGGCGCAACCGGTCAGTTCCACCAGGATGGCCAGGCTCAGGATCAGTGCCAGGATGCTGAAAATTTTTCGGTATTTCATTTCCA
>DAOWLV010000262.1 GCA_030643455.1 Candidatus Krumholzibacteriia bacterium
ACATCCTCAAAGGCATCACCGCCTATTCACTGCCGGGAAGGATTTTCTATAATTCGGACAAACCGACGGGCGTGACCCCGGAAAACATTTTCGAAAAATACCCTGCCATGGATGGAGCCCTGCTCATCTATTTCGACCTCAGGGAGCAACCCTGGGAATTCACCCCGAGGGAGCTGGAAACAACCTGCATGGTCCAGGTGGTGGAAAAATGCCAGGACGGCACAATTTACAGGCTTGGTAGGTTAACCCGGGAACTGGAGCAGGAATAGCCCCCGAAGTCATGCCCCCACGGGCGCGGCGGGCACTTCCATGAGGAGTCCGGTCTCCTTCAGTGTCTCGATGAAGCTTCGTTTTTCGATGGGCTTGACCACGTAACCGTCGGCCGAGGCATTCATGGCCTCCATGATGTACTGGTTGTCCTCCATCGCCGAAGTCATGACCACCTTGGCGCCACGGCCCAGGGGCATGTCGTTTTCCGCTTCCATCTGGCGCAGAAGAACCAGGGCCTGCTGACCGTCCATGCCCGGCATCATGATGTCCAGGCAGATCAGGTCGAAATGCTGGTCCGCGGCAATGGCCCGGCGAATGGCATCGACCGCTTCATAACCGTTGATGGCCTCTTCACAACAGCCATAGGGCTCGAGGTAACGGCAAAGCAACCGGCGGCTGATATAATCATCTTCAACGACAAGAATTCTCATCGATGGTCCCTTGGCTGCGGTCTAAGGCTCTGTGGACGAGAAAGGAAAAGGGATTTTCGGCCCCGTCAGGAACCATTCTTCACCAATTCCGTTATTGAGGAATTATCGGCATTGCCAAATCGGTCTTGAATAATTCTTTATCCCCGATGGTACTTCTGGTGGAATTTCGCCCCGGACTTATCATATTCGGAGCCGGTTGACCGGTTTTTTCCCGGAAAGTGAGATCTTGTATGGGTTTGTTGGGCACTTTGATCGGCGGCAGCCTCGGTTTTGTGATGGGTGGCCCCTTGGGAGCCATCATCGGAGGCGCCATCGGTTCCAATATAGGTGAAGGGACGCGTGGGCCACGGGTGCACCCTGGCGCGCGGGTCAATGGACAGGGTTACGGAAGACGCACCGGCGTGGGCGCCGGGCCCTTCGGCTACAATCCGCTGGAGGCCCAGCAGACGTTCATGATCGCCATGATCAGTCTGGCGGCCAAGGTGGCCAAGGCTGACGGATCGGTGACCCAGGCCGAGATCCGCTCCTTCGACAACTTCCTGAAAAACCAGCTGGGGATGGGTTCCGAGGAAAGGCGCGTCGCCGCCCGGATCTTCAACGAGGCCCGCGACTCCCACATCCCGGCCGAGGAATTCGCCCGCCAGATCCGGCAGATTCTCGGCCATCAGCCCGCTCGCATGCGGGATCTGATTTCGTTGTTGATGAGCATCGCCATGGCCGACGGTCACTTCCAGGAAACCGAGGAACGCCTGATCCGATCCATCGCCCGCGAGATGGGACTTTCGGACCACGATTACGAAGAAGCCGCCGCGATGTTCAACCCCCGCGCCAGTCTCGGCACTTCCTACACGGTGCTGGGCGTCACCCGGGGGGCCACCGACGACGAGGTGAAAAAGGCCTACCGCAAGCTGGCCAAGGAATACCACCCCGACGTGGTGGCCAACAAGGGCATGGGCGAAGATTTCCAGAAGTTCGCCGCCGAGAAGATGCGCGCCATCAATTCCGCCTACGACGCGGTCAAGGAAGCCCGGGGTATCTGATGCCCGAACTGCCCGAGGTTGAAAACGTCGGCCTGGCGTTGAAAAAGAACCTGGCCGGGCGGCGGCTGACGGGTTTGAAGGTGGATTTCGCCGGCGTGCTGGGGCAATCTGCGCGAGCCACCCGCGGCGCGCTGGTCGGCAAGGTCCTGACCGGCGTCCACCGCCACGGCAAGTACCTGATCGTCCGGTTCACCGACGATGACGGCTCTATGGCCTTTTTGATGATCCACCTGCGCATGACCGGCCAGTTTTTCATTCTCGACGGCTACATTCCCGACAAACACGTCCATCTTACCTTCGATTTCGATGGCCTCCCGGTTCATTACCGCGACATCCGCAAGTTCGGACGGCTGGAACTGGTCGAAGACGGCGTTGCGCCGGCGGCCCTGTCGCATGTCGGCCCGGACATGATGGAGGTGCGGTTTCCCGAGTGGTACCGGCGGATCGGTGGACGCCGCGCGCCCATCAAGGCCCTGTTGCTGAATCAGGGCATCGCCGCCGGGTTGGGCAACATCTACGTGGACGAATCGTTGTTTCTGGCCGGGGTGCATCCCGAGGCGCGGCCCTGTGACCTGGATGAAGCCGAACTGCGCGAGGTGCTGAAGCGCGGCAAACAGGTCATGCGCCTGGCCATCAAACACGGCGGCACCACCTTCATGAACTTCACGAACTTCCACGGCAAGCCGGGCAATTTTCGGCGCAAGTTAAGGGTGTACGGGCGCGGGGGAGAGCCTTGTCGGGATTGCGATTCGGTGCTGGAAAAGACCGTGGTCGGTGGGCGGGGGACGGTTTTTTGTCCGGAGTGTCAGGAGTTGGGGTAGTTTTGGCCTCAAAGGAACATTGAGCTCTACAAACTATTGATAAATATAGAGATGAGCCATATCGACCCGCCGGCGGGTTTTTGGGGGAAATTCCCCACTCCAGGTTCGTATCTCCAGGGCTTGCGGTTTATGTCGGGCACCTGGAAAAATCAAGTGATTATTTTTCAGTGGGTTACAAGGCAAAAGTTCCCCCGGGGGCACTTCGTATGATGTTTAATACTCCACGGGGTCAAGTTACTTCTTCAATGACAAAGAAATCCGCTTCCTCTCGATATCCACCTCCAGCACCCGCGCCTGGACCTTCTGTCCGACCTTGACCACCTCGTTGGGATCCCTGACGAAACGATCGGCCAGCTGGCTGATGTGGGCCAGGCCATCCTGGTGCACGCCCACGTCGATGAAGGCGCCGAAGTTGGTCACGTTCGTCACGATGCCGGGCAGCACCTGGCCTTCGACCAGATCGGTCATCTTGTCGATGCCCGGCGCGAAGCTGAACACCTCGAACGGGTCGCGGGGGTCGCGGCCGGGTTTGCCGAGCTCCACCACGATGTCCTGCAGGGTCGGCAGCCCGATCGTTTCAGTAACGTAAGGGTCCAGATCTAGGTTGCGAAGCGCCTGTTCATCACCGATCAGCTCGGCGACCTTCCGGCCGAGATCCGAGGCGATCTTCTTGACCACCGGGTAGCTTTCCGGGTGCACCGCGCTTGCGTCCAGGGGCTGCTTGCCGCCCTGGATTCTCAAGAATCCCGCCGCCTGTTCGTAGGCCTTGGGACCCAACCGGGGCACCTTCAGAAGCTGCCGCCGGTTTTCAAAGGCCCCGTTCTCGTCGCGAACCGAAACCACCGCGCCGGCCAGTTGCGGTCCCAGGCCCGAAACGTAGGACAGCAGCTGGGCGCTGGCGGTGTTGACATCCACGCCGACGGCATTGACACAACTTGTGACCGTATCGTCCAGGCTGCGCTTGAGGGCCTTCTGGTCGACGTCGTGCTGGTACTGGCCGACGCCGATGCTCTTGGCGTCGATCTTGACCAGTTCGGCCAAGGGATCGGTGAGCCTGCGGCCGATGGACACCGCTCCGCGCACAGTCAGGTCGTGGTCGGGAAACTCGGCCCGGGCCACCTCGCTGGCCGAGTAGATCGACGCGCCCGATTCATTGACCATGACCACCGCCACCGATCCCGGCAGCCCCAGACCCCGCACAAAGGTTTCGGTTTCCCGGCCGGCGGTGCCGTTGCCCACGGCGATCGCTTCGACATCGAATTTTTTCACCAGTTCAGCAACCAGCGGGCCGGCCGCCTCGGCCTGGCGTCCTCCGGTGTGGGGGTAGATGGTATCGTTGTGCAGCAGCTTGCCCTGCCGGTCCAGCACCACCAGCTTGCAGCCCGTGCGGAATCCCGGATCCAGGGCCAGAACCCGCTTGGGCCCCAACGGAGGCGCCAGCAACAGCTGCCGCAGGTTTTCCGCGAAGACCCCGATGGCCTCTTCGTCGGCCCGCTTTTTCATCTCCAGGCGGATGTCGGTTTCCATCGCCACCGAAAGAAGCCGTTTGTAACCGTCACGGGCCGCCAGTTCGACCTGGGCGCCGGCAGCCCCGCGGTTGGCGATGTAGTGCTGGTCCAAAATGGCCTTGGCCCGCTCTTCGGACGGACCGACGGACAGCCTGAGGATCTTCTCCTTTTCCCCGCGCCGCATGGCCAGCACCCGGTGGCCCGGGGCCGTACGAACCGGCTCAGACCATTCGAAGTAGTCCCGGAACTTCGAACCCTCGGCCTCCTTGCCCTTGACCAGACGCGAGGTCATCACACCATCCTGCACGTACAGGTTCCGCAAGGCGCCCCTCACGTTCTGGTTCTCGTTCATGATCTCGGCGATGATGTCGCGGGCCCCGGCCAGGGCCTCGTCCATGTCGGCGACATCCTTGGCGGGATCGACAAATCCGGCCCCACGCGTGGCCACATCTTTTTCGCCCACATCCGATTGAGGTTTTTTCGCCTCTTCGAGCAGCCACAGCGCCAACGGTTCCAGCCCTTTTTCGCGGGCGATGGTCGCCCTGGTCCGGCGCTTGGGCCGGTGGGGCAGGTAGATGTCTTCCAGCGCGGCCAGGGTCGCGGCTTTATCCAGGTCGCGCTGGAGTTCGGCCGTCAGCAATTCCCGCTCGGCCAGGGATTTGAGGATGGCCGTCCGCCGCTTGTCCAGCCCCTCCAGTTGCTCCAGACGATCGCGGATCCCGGTGATGGCCACCTCGTCGAGACTGCCGGTGGCTTCCTTGCGGTAACGGCTGATGAACGGCACCGTGGCTCCGCCGGCCAGCAGTTCGGCAACGGCGGCGGCCTGACGCGACGAGATATCGAGTTCGGTGGAAATGATGGAAAGGTGATCGTTTGTCACGTCGGCTCCCTGTTTGGAGTTGGGTTATCGACCTGCCGCCCCACGCCGGGTGCGTTCCAGGTTCTGCTGGACGCCGGCATCACCAGGCTGCAGTTGCAGGGCCTTTTCAAAGTGAACAATCGCCGCGGCGGGATCTCCGGTCATGGCCAGGGCGGTGCCGAGATAGTTGCGAACGCCGAACTCCTCGGGATCCAGCCGCACGGCCGTTTGCAGGTAGGGCAAT
>DAOWLV010000206.1 GCA_030643455.1 Candidatus Krumholzibacteriia bacterium
ACCATCGCCGAGCTCTGCCGTCGCGAAGGCATCAGTCCCAACCTCTACTACAACTGGTCCAAGGAGTTCCTCGAGGCCGGCATACGGCGTTTGCAGGGCAACACCAAACGCCAGGCCGACTCGACCGAAGTCGAACACCTGCGCCGTGAAAACAACCAACTGAAGCACTTGGTGGCCGACCTGTCGCTCAGGAACGTCGTGCTAAAAAAAATGGACGACGACTCGGGCAACGGGTCGGACGAGCTGTGAGGTACACCCAGGCCGAGAAGCTGGAAATCATCCGCCTGGTCGATGAGTCCGATCTGCCCGTCAAGCGGACGCTGACACAGTTAGGCGTCAGCAAAAGCACTTTCTACGAATGGTACCGACGGTATCTGGACGATGGACCGACCGGCCTGGCTTCCCGTCCGTCTCAGCGCCGCCGGTTCTGGAACCGGATACCTGATCTGGAGCGTGAACGGCTGGTGGAGATTGCGTTGCAGAGGCCTGAGATGTCGGCTCGGGAGCTGGCCTGGCACGTCTCCGACAACGAGGGTTACTTCATCTCAGAACGTAGCGTTTACCGCATTTTGAAGGACTACGATCTACTGACGAGTCCGGCGTACATCGTGATGACGGCAGCGGATGAGTTCAAACACAAGACCAAGCGCGTGCACGAGCTTTGGCAAACGGACTTCACCTACTTCAAGATTACCGGCTGGGGCTGGTACTACCTGTCTACGCTGCTGGACGACTACTCGCGGTACATCGTGAGCTGGAAACTTAGAACCTCGATGTCAGCAGAGGACGTCAAAGTGACTTTGGACGAGGCCTTGGCCAAGACGGGTGTCGACCAGGTGAAGGTCCGTCACCGCCCGCGGCTGTTGAGCGACAATGGGCCCTGTTACATCTCGAAGGAGTTGAGCGAGTATCTGGCCGACCGGGAGATGGAGCACACTCGAGGCAGGCCGTATCACCCGCAGACCCAAGGCAAGATCGAGCGATACCACCGGACGATGAAAAACGTGGTGAAGCTGCAGAACTACTACCAACCGGACGAGCTTGAACGTGAGCTTGTTCGGTTCGTGGACTATTACAACAACGAGCGAGTGCACGAGTCGCTGGGCAACGTTACGCCGGCAGATGTTTATAATGGCCGACACCACGAGATCCAGACGGCCCGACAGCTGTTGAAAATGCAAACACTGAGGCGAAGGAGGTGCTATAATCAGGGCTATGAGCTGAAGGATGAGGAGTTAATCCGGCCTACAGCAATCAGAGAAAGTGTCTATTAGTTTTAGGCCGAGGACTCCCGAAGTAGCTGGCGACGCACAGCCGTCGACATAGGGATCCACTTCACCGGCGATGCTGTGGACTTCCACCCGAAGGTCGCCGGTCCACTGGATGCGGTCCTTGTTGGACTTGAGTTCCAGGTTCTGCAAACGCTTCTCCAGGGCCTTGAGCTTGGCGTCCGTGTCTTGCTCGGCAAAGGCGCCGGTCGCCATGGCGAACACGGCGATCAGGGTCAGCAGAGTGATCAATGTCTTTTTCATTTCCGCCCCTCCGGGGTTGAAATAGGCTTTCGCCCTTGGGTGGTCGGGCCGGAATCATTTCCGAACCCGGTAAAGGGCCGCTGCCGCGACCGCTGAAATCTAACCGCAGGTCATGGGCTGTTCGCTGTCAGCCGCATGGTCCACGCAGAACTTGCGCAGCTTCTTGATCATGTCCTTGTTAATCATGTCGGTGACCATCTTGTCCTCGTCCTTGGGGCAGGCCACTTCCTTGTGGGTCTCGGCGAAGGTATCGTCGAAGAACTCGTCCCACTGGTCCATGATCAGGGACATGGGGGTGTATTCGCCCGCATCGGCGTCTTCCATGTGACAGACCTTGCAATGGGTGACGAAGAGTTCCTTGCCGTCCATCTTCTTGGGGTCTTTCTTGACCTCTTTGGCGGTCTCGTCCTCGGCAAGAGCGGTGACGGCAAGACCCGTCAGGATCATCACCGCGAGCAACACCTTGATCGTCGTGTTGATTTTCATTTTGAACCTCCGACCGGTTTCCCGGCTGTTGTGGAGCCTTTGTCCGGCTCTCGGTTGGAAAACTCCCATGACTTAACGGTAAATTTAAATCGAAACTTTGAGGATCCTGTTCCAATGGGCAAGGAATGAAAAAAGGGGACAAAACCAGTCTGTTAAAATTTTGTCACCCCCTGGTGAAAATGAAAACACTGTTATTTTGAAAAGCCAGTAACAGTTTGAAGAATAACGGGTAACTGATCCAAGATCATAGACTATGTATAGGATTAACAATTTTTGAAAATTCCAATCAAGAAAAATACCGGGCAACGACTTCACATTTTCGGGAAATTTTCCCCCCGGGAAAGCAGGCTATTTCTGCTTGATTGAACCACTTGTAATTTAACCGTTTAAGCCATTCATGTTGCAGGATAAACAATCCTTGAGTCCCATGTCCAATTGGTACAAAGTGGGAATTAATCGCCCGTCCCGGCTCCAACCCCGGTCATTCGGCCCCGCAGTCCCTCGGAGGTTGTCATGCGAGTCTTTTGGATTTCCCTCGGTGCTGCCACCCTTGCCCTGATCCTGGTCATCGGGATCACCGTCGGGCTGGTCGCCAGAAAATTGGATGCGAAAACCAAGATCCAGGATCACAGCTGGCTCCACCTCGATCTCTACGGATCCCTTCCCGAATACGATCCTCCCACCGGGTTAGCCGGTGCCCTGACAGGCGGGGACCCCCAGACCCTGCAAACGGTCCTGACCAATCTCGAGATGGCTGCCAATGACAAGCGAATCGATGGCGTGGTCATTCAACTGTCCGCCTCAAACGACGCAGGCCGGGGGAAACTGGAAGAGATTCGCAGGGGAGTGGCAAGGGTGCAAGCGGCAGGCAAGCCCGTCCTGGCCTTTGCCGACTATATCGATCTGAACGTGTTGTATACGGCGGCAGCCTGTGATTCGTTTTTCTGCCCACCGTCGGCCTACATAACCATCGTCGGGCTCGACGCCAGCCATCCTCATGTCAAACAGGCCTTGAAGAAACTGGGCATCGAGCCCCATGTCAGCGCCATCAAGGATTACAAGTCCGCGGCCCAGGTCATCACGCGGGACGATCTGACACCCGAGGCCATTGCCAACAAGGAATGGATGCTCGACGAATTCATGGATCTCTACCTCGAGGGCCTGACCGAGGGCAGGGGCATAGATGCCGGTGGGCTGGACGCCATCATGACCCGGGCCGAGTTTCTGCCCTCCGAAGCTCTTTCGGTGGGGCTTGTGGACGGTGTGCTGTACTGGGATGAACTGTCAGCCCGTTTCCAGCAGGAAAAAGACGAGACACCGCGCGTAGTCTCCGGATCGCGTTACGCCCAGGAAGACCCGGAGGACTTCGAACTGGGGGGCAAGAAGAAGATCGCCGTGATCCATGCCCAGGGGACCATCGGGGGCAGGACCAACGGGGTGAACCCCTTGCTTGGCGTGATGATGGGGCACGAGACCATCAACGGGGAACTGAAACGCGCGCTGGAGGACGAGGACGTGGTGGCCATCGTGCTGCGCATCGACAGTGGCGGTGGCGAGTCGCTGGCCTCGGACCTCATGGGACACATGGTCGAAGTGGTCGGCCGGGAAAAACCGGTCGTGGTTTCGATGGTCGACGTGGCCGCCTCGGGCGGCTACTCCATGGCCTACCGGGCCAACTGGATCGTCGCGGATAACATGACCGTTACCGGTTCCATCGGTTCCATCTCCGCCAAGTTCGACATGAGTGAAATGTACGACAAGCTGGGCATCGAATTCAGCCACGTGACCAGGGGACCCAACGCCCGTCTCATGGGCGAGGACCGGGGCTTCACCGACGAGGAATTCAAACGCTTCGAGGAACGTCACAACGCCAGCTTCCAGGTCTGGGTCGAGGGCATCGCGGAATACAGGAACATGACCGTCGAAAAAGTGGAATCCCTCGGCCAGGGTCGGGTTTGGACAGGGAGACAGGCGGTGGGCAACGGCCTGACCGACGAAGTGGGTGGGTACTGGGAAGCGGTGGCCGCCGCGCGCCGTCTGGCCGAGATTCCCGAAGACACCAAAACCGGATTGTGGCATCTTCCGGAGAAACAGGATCTTGTGGCCACCCTGCTGAAGGGGGATACCGAGGCCCTGTTCCTTGCCGGCCGCTGGCTTGTTTACCGTTCCGTGCGCCAGGATGTGGGTCTGGTCGGACAGAGCCTCGATTCCGGGGCCTGGCAGACCATTGCTCCCGGTTACCTGGATTGAGCAGGAGAATGATGTGAAAATCGTACCGGTCATCTTCGAAGACCAAAACCTGACCCGGATGCGTCCCCTTGCCTGGAGCGTTCCCGTTTTCGAACTGCGCTGCGGGATGTTCAACACCCGTGAAAGAGTCGGCCTGTGTAACGGTCGCGGCGGGGGAATCCTGCTGGGGCGGGATCTGCTGCGAAACCTGAACAACGCTTCGGGATGGGAATGGGGTGCGGCATCAATCGGGGGTTTCGATCGAAATGATGGCAGGTTTCTTTTCCTCAACGGGATGTTGGCCCCGGATTTTTCCCTGATCCAGGGATTGCTCGAGATGGCCCAGGACAGTCCGGATTTCCTCTGGCGCAACGGGCGGGTCCTGATCGCGGCCCTGATGGGAGGCGATCTGGCCAGACAGACCGCTGAAGACTGGGAAGTCTGGGAACAGGAAAACGCCCGGCAGGGTGTTTGGACGGACCCGACCCGAACTTCAAGGGACTGGATGGGATCCGACTTATTTTCCGACGGGACGGCATTGCGACTGAGTGGAGGTGGCGAGGTCCTGGTGAACAGGGAGGCGTCCGCTTCAACGCAGGAATTGAACGCCAAACTCGATGAGATGGAAAAGACCCAGTCCGACGGTCCCGCGTGGATCTGGGATATCGTCGGGTGCACCAGGAAGGCCATTGCCGGGGACCTGGCTTTCGTGAAGGGGGCAAAATCGTTCCGTCGCGAACCCTTCGGAATTTTTTCCGCGGTGGAAAACCCATTACCCGACTGGGCGCGCGACACAGTCCTGGAAGAACTGTCGGCCATCATTTCGGCAGACGTTGTTTCGAGGCTTGCCATTGACACCCCCGATCAGGTTTTCTGTGGCGAAGGCGTGGATCTGGCTCCGGGCACGGCCATCAATACCGTTCATGGTCCGGTCATTCTGGACCGAGGGGTGCGGGTCATGCCCCATTGTTATCTCGAAGGACCCTTGTATATCGGGCCGGGTTCACTCGTGAAACCCGGGGCAAGTATTCATGGGGAATCATCCTTCGGTATCGTCAACCGGCTGTCAGGAGAAATCGGCGAAAGCACGTTCGGGGATTTTGCCAACAAACAGCACGATGGGTTCATCGGACACGCGGTGCTGGGCTCCTGGATCAATCTGGGCGCGATGACGACCTGCAGCGATTTGAAGAACAATTATGGAGAGATAAGGGTCGACCTGGGGTCGGGGACCGTGGCGACAGGGAGCCGATTCGTCGGGTTGATGATGGGGGACCATGCCAAGACAGCCATCGGAACCTTGTTCAATACCGGTACCTGCGTGGGTTTTGCCAGCACCATCTTCGGCGGCGGCATGCCACCCAAGTTCGTCGGCAACTTCCAGTGGGGCGGTCAGGCCGGTGGTCCACGGTACGACGTCGCCAGGGCCCAGGGCACAGCCGAAATCGTCATGGCCCGGCGCGGCTGCCGATTCACCAAGGCCCACGGTGAAATGTTCAAGGCCCTGGGTTGAATCCCGGCCGACTATTCCGTACCTGTGCATTTTGCCCTCCCGGCATGGGGCGGTTGTTTCCTATTGCATCCTTTCGGGGTTCGACGTTGCCCGGTAATTCTCCAATTTTCCTTTGACCAGCTGAAACCTGATGCTTCGGCAATGGAAAGTAAATCAACAGGTTGCAGACTTCGTGAGAAGCCTGTCCCGTCGATGAAAAACCAGGAGATGGTATGGCACAGCGGTTGCAGATCGTCAGCAAATGTTCTCTGCGCTGTCCGGGCTTGATTGCCGCTGGTCCTACGGTCTTAGTGTTGTAGTGTCCTGCAGGTCGTCACGCGGCAGAAAGCGGGGGACATTTTTTTCTTGGAAAGACAAAGAATATATGATATTAATACAATACTTAACCTGGCAAAAACAAACAAGGTAGACACCGCAGCCACCGGGCAGGAAATGGTGGAGCGAATCAGGGAGCTTAAGGAATGACCAAAGCCGAACTCGTCGAAATCATCTCCCAGGAAACGGGTGTCAGCAAAAAGGACACCGGACTCATTGTCAACCTGATCATGGACAACATAAGTCAGGCCCT
>DAOWLV010000146.1 GCA_030643455.1 Candidatus Krumholzibacteriia bacterium
GATTTTCGCGCGCATCCGCCCCAGGTTTCTCTATCCTCGAGCCAACGACGAGCGGCGCATCCTCGTCTGGTGGGGCGGACTGCAACGCAACGGCGACCTGATGTTGCTGTTGACCTTCCTGCTGACCCGCAACTCCTCCTGGCGCACCGCCAAGGTCAACATCATGAGCCTGGCCACCACGCCGCTCGTCCAGCAGAAGAACGAGAAGTTCCTGAAGGAACTGGTCGCGGAAATCAGGATCGACGCCGAGATAACGGTCCTGCTCAAGGACCCGGACGAGAAGGTGGCCGAGGTCATCCGGCGCGAAAGCAGGGACGCCGAGGTGGTCATGCTGGGGTTGGCCACTCCCGAGCGCGGCAAGGAGGCCGAATACGCCGAGCGGCTCGAGGCCCTTTCCGAGGGCCTGACCAACGTGTTTTTCGTCAAGAACGCCAGCCTGTTCGTGGGCGATCTGGTCACCCCGGAAGTCGAGGAGGAACCGGAGCCGGAGCCTGAACCGGAGCCCGATGAGGTCAAGGAGGATTGAACAGGATTTCTACTGATCCTCATCCGGGGCTTCGTCACGGAACATGCGCGCCCAATCCCGTTTGATGCTCACTTCGTAAGCCTGCGGGCTCTCTTGGCATAACTCCGCGATCAGTTTCGTGCTCCGGTCGTATTCGTATTCGCGCTCCGGATCGTCGTGATGGATCCAGATGGCCAGCCCCCTGCGCGGACCGGTGACGGCATACCTGCACATGGATTGATCGTTGTTGCTGTTGCCCGCGGCAAAGACGGGCCGGCGACCGATACGCTGCTCGATGTGGGCCGGCTTGTTTTCGTGGCCGTTGTAGGTCTGCACGGCGCCCCGCACCAGATTGACGGCGCCATCCTCGGCCTGCTCGTAGACGGGCGTCGTCCAGGTACCGATGACCCTTTCCGGCGGAATTCCGGTTGCCTGCTCGATGAAACTGCGCACGAAATCCTGCGCCGCCCCGGTCACGATCCACACCTGGAATCCGTGTTCTTCGAGCAGATCCTTCAACTCCAGCATGGGTACGTAATAGAGATCGGTGTAAGGTGTGCCGTAGCGTGAATGGCGGGTTCGATCCAGCCAGGTGCGGGCCGAATCGCGGTAGGCGGTCACCGGCATGCCGGCGAAGACCGCATTCATCTCGATGTACGCCTGGCCGAAACCGAACTTGCGAAGGGCATCCCGATCATCGGCGAACCACGCCTTGAAGGGCATGCTGTCGGGGTCGGCCTTGCCCTGGGCGGCCATGCTTCTGGCCAGGGAGACCTGGAACCGGGTCGAAGCGTAGTCGGGCCTTTCGCACCAGCTGGTGCCGTCGTTGTCCAGAACCGCCACCCGTTCGGCCTCGGGGATGAAATCGGCCCCCGCGGGATCGGTCACCGCGGCCAGCCAGGTTGTGATCGCCTCCTTGGCCTGTCCGTCGTTCCAGGACGGCAAGGGGTCGGCGCCAGCGGAGGAAGCCAGAAGCAGGATCAGGATCATGATCGTGGTGCGCACGGCGGTCCTTTCGGGAAAATCTCGTTCCAGGCCAGGAACACCCAGTTTACGGGTTTGGATGGAAAAACACCACCTTCACCGTGATCGGCCTTGTTGAATTGACGATCCGTTTAAAGTATAATCATTCTACCGTTTTTGATTCGTATCCAATAGGGGGCCAAGCCATGTTGAAATTCAAAATCGCTATCCTTGTGTTCTCCCTTTCTTTCCTCGCTCAACCCTGTTTTGCCACCACGGATGTTCCGTCTCTTGAATTATCCGCTGCTTTCATTGCCTATGACGGGCCCGGATTTCCTTCCCTGATGGTGGTTCCCGATGGGAGTGGCAACCCCTTCACCGAGGCCCATGACGAACAGGGTGACGTGGTGGACGCCACGATCACGTTGTGGCTGCGGAATAATGCCGGGATTCCCATCGCTAATTACCCTTACGAGGATTTGTGGCTGGAAACCGCCGATGGCGGTGTGGTGCCCTGCATTTGGGGTATGGTCGCGGATCATAACACCGACGTCAACGGAACAACCATGTGGACCAACCCACCGATCGCCGGCGGACACAGCCCGGGATTTGTTCTCGTAATGGTAAACGGTTCGCCCCTTCTCAACGGTGCCGGGCTGGCCCTGGAATTCACCAGCCCGGATATCAATGGTGACCTGGTCGTCAACCTGCAGGACCTGGCCATCCTGGCTCCCGACTTTTATTCGGGTTACACTTTCCGGAGCGACCTGAACGGGGATAGCTACATCAACCTGTCGGACATTGCCATATTCGCACAGCATCTTGGAGCCCATTGTCCCTAGCAGGCGGTCATAAATGTCCCGGGTGTTTTTCCGCGCGTTGTCGATCCTTCTTTTTTGCCTGGCTGTCTTTTCATCGACGGCCTTGGCGGACAACCCATGCTCGGAATACCTCTATCCCCCGGGGAACTCGTACGGCTACTTCATGCCTACGGAAGACGGCACCGTCGGCCTGTACCCCGCCATCGCCTCGAAGGACGGTTTTGCCTACGTCTGCGTCAAAGGGGACACGGGCTTTTCGGTTCCCTTGTTGCGGTGTCTCGAACTTGGACCCACCATCACCGATCCGCCCATCATCAGGAGCCAAACCGGCCTGCCTACCACCACCCGCCGAATCGTTTTGATGGACGGATACGCCGTCCTTGCCATGGGATCCCTGGGCCTGGGCCTGGTGGATATTTCCAATCCCGACATAATGCCATACGTGTCCTTGACCACCACCGGAGATGTCTGCAGGGATCTGGCCCTCCTGGGCTCCGACCATGTCGTGACCGCGGAGTGGAGCGCACTGAGGATCTATGATCTGCAGGATCCGGCGTCCCCCGTCGAAATCGCGGGTGTACCCCTCTCTCAGGCCCGGACCGTTGCCGTGGAAGGCGATCTGGCTTTTGTGGCCTGTGGGAATCTTGGCCTGGCGATCGTGGACATCTCCAGCCCGTCGGTGCCCTTCCTGGTGACCCAGATTCCTGTCGGAGGCTTTGTCGACCAGGTCGCAGCCGATGGGAACCAGGTCTACCTGACCGGATACCTTGTCGATCTGGTCACGGTGGATGTCACCACTCCGGATTCACCGATCGTGGCCCACGTCCTGCCTCTGGAAGGTGAACCCGATGCCATCGTGATCCGTGGCGGGTACGCCTACATCACCGTCGATGAGGCCCTCGAGCTCCTGCCCCCTGGAGCGCCCTTTCTTGACGCCATGGCCCTGGTCCAGTTGAACCAGGCGGGTACGCCGGCGCTGGTGGATTATTTTTTCCCGTCCCTGAATTACTCATCCATCGCCCTGGGGGACGACCTCCTTCTTCTCGGGGAAACCCAACCCCACTCCGACCTCGTCCTGGCCCGTTTGAAGTGCCCTGACCTGAGCGACGTTCCAGACTCCCCATCGACAAACCTATTCCTCTCCACACCATGGCCCAACCCCTTCAATCCCCGGGTCAACATCCGGTTCAGTCTGCCGGCGGATCTGCCGGGCCGGCTCATGGTCCACGACTTGCGCGGCAACCTGATCGCCGAAGTCTGGCGGGGCATCGGCACAGGCCGGGAAACGAACGCGGTCTGGAACGGTGTCGACCAGGCGGGACGGGCTTGCCCCAGCGGGACCTACGGGTTCATGTTGACCGACGGGGCAGGCCGGCAATCAGCCTTCGTCACAGGCACACTTCTCCGCTGATTCATGCTGATCTGCTGGCCTGATAAGGCAATCAGGCACGGAGAATGCCATTTTCCTCTCCAAGATTCCCAGATTACGAGAATCATTCCCGATTTCACAAAATCACCATAATTATTGTTATTTCGGTTGAATTCTTGTCATAGGTGATGTAAGCTGAAGTTGTTGAAAATTTGTGTCCAATTCGTCCGGATAACTGAAGGGGAGTTGCCGGACCATTTCCATATTCGAGGTCTTTTTACATTCGGCAGCTCCCAAGCACACCACATGAACATGGGGGAGTTGTCGTCATGCGTTCCACGTTTCTCTTTTTCCTGACCCTGCTACTTTTGTCCGCCGTTTCCGGTCCGGCCTTTGGTCAGGACCGGGTCACCGACGGTCAGCAGGTCCTGTACGGGTTCGATGAAGAATCCGGCCCGACGGTCCATGATCTTTCCGGGGTTGGCTCTCCCCTTGATCTGACCATCAATGACCCTGGCGCGGTTTCCTGGATTACGGGGGGCGGTTTGACACTCAATCAGCCCACCTTGGTTTCCTCCGGCGGACCTGCGGTCAAGATCATCGGAGCCACGATGGCCAGCAACGCCATCACGGTCGAGGCCTGGATAACCCCGGCCAACACGACCCAGGACGGCCCGGCCCGTATCGTGACCCTTTCGGAGGATCACTACAACCGCAACTTCACCCTTGGCCAGGGGGCCTACGCGGTGGGGTCGGACCTCTACAGCATGCGATTGCGTTCCACCGCAACCGATCTGAACGGCGCCCCTCCCCTTATCACCTCCACCGGGTCCCTGACCACCAACTTGACCCATGTGGTCTTCACCCGCGATCCCGGCGGAAATACCAATCTGTACCTGGACGGCACCCAGGTGGCGAACGACAGCCCCGGCGGCGACCTGTCCAACTGGGACCCATTCTTCTCCCTTGCCCTGGGCAACGAGATCATCGGCGACCGCCCCTGGCTTGGCACCTACCATCTGGTGGCAATCTTCGACCGGGCGCTTTCCGGAGCGGAAGTGCAGCAGAACTTTGTGGCGGGACCCTCCCTCACTCCCCATCCGCCCACCATCGTCATGCAGCCCGTGAATCAGACCGTTTTCGAGGGTCAGGCTGCGATTTTTTCAATAACCGCCTCGGGCACCGGTCCCCTCGCCTACCAGTGGCAGTGGGATCAGGTGGACATTCCCGGCGCCAGCGCTTCCAGCTACAACACCGGTCCAACCGCTCTGGCCGATGACGGAGCCATGTTCCGCTGCGTCGTGACCAACGGCGAGGGCCAGGCCATCAGCGACGAGGCCCTGCTGACGGTGCAGGAATACAGCGGGGTCTACCGCATCATGCCCTGCGGCGATTCCATCACCTACGACAACCACAGCGGCGATACACGGCCCGAGGGCGAACGGATCTCCTACCGCTATCCCCTGTGGCAACTGTTGACCAATGCGGGCGCGAGCTTCGAGTTCGTGGGCAGCGTGAATGCCGGTTACGACATCATTCCCGACCCCCAGGACGCCCACAACGAGGGTTGGCCCGGCTGGACCGACGCCCAGATCGCCGCCAACATCTACGACTGGCTGGTGCTGAATCCGGCGGACATCGTGCTCCTGCACATCGGGACCAACGGCCTGAACAGCAGCCCCGACGACGTGGAGGACATCCTGGATGAGATCGACCGGTACGAAGGCGACTCCGGCCTTCCTGTCCATGTCATCCTGGCCAGGATCATCAACCGCTCGAGCTACAGCAGTGTCACCACCCAGTTCAACGACAACGTCGAGGCCATGGCCCTGGCGCGGGTCGGCGACGCCATCACCATGGTGGACATGGAAGATGGTGCGAGCATCAACTACGCCATGGCCGGCAGCGGCGGAGACATGTACGACAACCTGCATCCCACCGACGACGGTTACGCCAAGATGGCTTACGTCTGGTACGTGGCCCTGCAGGCGCTCATGCCGGACGCGAGTCTGAACTGCCCGCCCGGCATCGACCACTACTGGATGATGGAAAAGGAATTCGCGCCCTACGTGAACCAGTTCGGCATGATCGCCAGATCCACCGATCCTCCCAGCTGGACTTCCGGCCGAGTAGGTTACGCCCAGTTGTTCGACTACACCAATGAAGTGAACGTCGAAGACGACGGCAGCCTCGACTGGGGTCCCGGCGACAGCTTCACCATGGAATTCTGGATGATTAAGACCAACCCCGTTCACGGTACGGGGGTCAACCAAAACGAGGTCATCCTGGGCCGTGACGATTCGGCAACCCAGCAGCACTGGTGGCTGGGTGTGGCGGCAACGACCAGTCCCCCCGGCCAGATCTGTTTCCGGTTGCAGGACAACAGTTCCAACGGTGGTCCCATCTACAGTACAACGGTAGTTCAGGACGGTCTGTGGCACCATATTGCCGCCGTGCGGGACGGCACCGCCGAAATGAACTACCTGTACGTCGACGGTGTCCTGGAAAACAGTCTTTCGGCGAGTTACCCGGCGGGATTCGTGGGCAACGACGTGCCCATGAATGTCGGCTGGCTGAACCTGAGCGGCGGGTTCCACTACGACGGCATCCTGGACGAGGTCGCCTTCTACGACCGCGCCCTCGACGGGACCGATATCGCCGGCCATTTCGTAGCTGGAAGCGGCGGCATGGGCTACTGCACCGGCGGCGAAATGACGCCGATCATCACCTCGAATCCGGTGACGCACATCTACGCCGACGAAATCTACGCCTACGATGTGCAGGCCATTGGAAATCCGACCCCCGAGTACGCCTTGCTGAACGGTCCGGCCGGAATGACCATCGATCCGGTCACCGGACTGATCGAATGGACCCCTACGGGCATCGGCGACTTCCCGGTGGAGGTGGAAGCATTCAACGCCCAGGGTTCCGATACCCAGCCGTTCACCCTGTCGGTAACGGCGCGTCCGCTCTGTCCCGAGGGCATGGACACGTACTGGAAACTCGATGAAACCTCGGGCAACATCTACGCCGATTATTACGGCGGGTACGACGGCCTGGCCCTCTCCTCGCCGCCGACCCCCGTTTCACCCGGCATCGTCGGGGATTGTCAGGACTTCAACGGCACCACCGACTTCATCACCGTGGCCGACGACCCCGTGTTCGACTGGGCGGCCGACGACAACTTCACCATCGAGCTGTGGTTCAACCTGACCAACGTGGCCAGCCGCAACAAGGTGATGATCGGGCGCGACCAGGTTTCCTCCACCCACTGGTGGCTGGGCGTCAACCAGAACACCGGTTACGCCACCTGGAACCTGCTGGACGCGAATCGCACCGGGGCCGCGGTCACCGGTTCGACCAGTCTGAACGACGGCCAGTGGCATCACATGGTCGCGGTCCGGGACGAGAGCCTGAACCAGAACCGCCTGTATGTGGACGGTGGCCTGGTCGGGACCACCTTCCACGACTACACGGCCGGGTTCGAGGCGAATACGACCACCGGCATTGGCTACATGGCCTACAGCAACACGCCTGACTACTTCTACGACGGCCTGCTGGACGAAGTGGCCCTCTACACCCGGGCCCTGAGTGAAGGCGAAATAACCGACCACTGGAACGGCGGCGCGGGCAAGAGCTATTGCTCCGATGACGCGGAAATTCCGGTCATCATTTCCACCCCGGTCACTTCCGGTGTTGCGGGTGAAGCATACACGTACGATGTGGACGCCGCGGGAAACCCGGCGCCTGTGTTTGACCTGCTGACCTATCCCGCAGGGATGACCATCGACCCGGTCACCGGCGTGATCGACTGGCTGCCGAC
>DAOWLV010000439.1 GCA_030643455.1 Candidatus Krumholzibacteriia bacterium
CGCCAACGGTAACGCCCCCTTCCTGTTGGAGTGCCTGGTAAAATGCGGCAAGCGCGGCCTTCACCGGGCGGTCGACACCTGCGGCCACGTCACGACCGACACGCTGCTGGCCGTGGCGGACCAGGCGGATCTGCTGCTCTATGTTCTGAAGATCATGGATGATGCGCGCCACCGGTTGGTCGTGGGCGTCGGCAATGAGCGGATCCACCACAACCTGAAAACACTGGCTGAAAAAGGTCACAAGGTATGGATCCGGGTGCCCCTGATCCCGGGATTGACCGACGACGAGGAGAATCTCACCGCCGTTGCCGAATTCGCGGCGGGACTCGCCCGGCCTTTCCCTATCCACCTGCTGCCCTACCATGCGATCGTCGGCGACAAGTACGGCCGGCTGGGCCTGGCCTACCCGCTGGCGGACCTGGCTCCGGTTGAACCGGCGCTCGTGAACGAACAGGCGGACAAGATGCGGGCCCACGGCCTGGAAGTGCATATCGGAGGATGATGATGAACGAACGGGTCAAGAAACTGCGCGACCGGAGCCTGGCGTCCCGGCCTTCCATCTCGGCCGAACGGGCGCGGCTGCTGACCGAATTCTATCGTCGTGAGCAGGGCAAACATTCGGTGCCGGTCATGCGCGCGCTTTCGTTCAAGCACCTCTGCGAGAACAAGACGATCTACATAGGCGAGGGTGAACTGATTGTCGGCGAACGGGGCCCCGCGCCGCTGGCCGTACCCACCTTTCCCGAGCTGACCGTGCACACCCCCGAAGACCTGGAAATCCTGAATTCCCGGCCCATGACCAGCTATGGTGTAAGTCCTGAAGTGATAGAAACCTACCGTGACGAGGTGGTGCCTTTTTGGGAGGGTCGCTCCCTGCGGGACCGCATCTTCCCGCAACTGCCCCGGAAGTGGCACGACGCATACGCCGCCGGCGTGTTCACCGAGTTCATGGAGCAGCGCGCGCCGGGTCATACCGTGGCCGACGGCAAGATTTTCAGCAAGGGATTGCTCGACCTCCAGGACGACATCCGGGCTGCTGCGGCCGCTCTCGATTTCACCAGAGACCCCGATGCTCTCGACCGCCGCGAGCAGCTGCGCGCCATGTTCATCGCCGCCGACGCGACGATGATCTTTGCCCGGCGGCACGTCACCAAGGCCCTGGACATGGCGGCCGTGGAAAAAGATCCCGATCGCCGCGGTGAGTTGGAACAGATCGCCGATGTCTGTGAACGCGTTCCGGCCCAATCCCCCCGCACATTCCAGGAAGCTCTCCAGGCCTACTGGTTCCATCACCTTGGCGTGGTCACCGAGCTCAACGGCTGGGACAGTTTCAACCCCGGCCACCTGGACCACCACCTCGAGCCTTTCTACCGTCAGGAACTGGCCGTCGGTTCGCTGGACCGCGAAGGAGCCCGCGAGCTTCTGCAGTGTTTCTGGGTCAAGTTCAATAACCATCCCGCACCGCCCAAGGTGGGGGTCACGGCCCGGGAGAGCGGCACCTACACCGACTTCGCGAACATCAACCTGGGCGGACTCAAACCCGATGGCACCGACGCGGTCAACGACGTCACCTACCTGTTGCTCGAAGTCATCGACGAGATGCACATCCTGCAGCCCAGCAACAACATCCAGGTGTCGAAGGAAACCCCCAACGAGTTCCTCGAGACGGCCGCCAAGGTCATTCGCAAGGGGTACGGCTTTCCCTCGGTATTCAACGCCGACGCCATTGTCCAGGAGCTGATCCGGCAGGGAAAATCCGTGGAGGATGCGCGTGAAGGTGGCGCCAGCGGTTGCGTGGAGGCCGGGGCCTTCGGCAAGGAAGCCTACATCCTGACCGGGTATTTCAACCTGGTGAAGATTCTCGAACTGGCCCTTCACGACGGTTTCGATTCGCGCACGGAAAAGCAGATCGGGCCCCACACCGGCGACCCGCGCGATTTTTCGACCTTCGGCCAGGTGATGGCCGCCTGGCGCGCCCAGCTGTCCCACTTCATCGACCTGAAGGTTCGCGGCAACGCCATCTTCGAACGCATGTACGCCCAGTACGCGCCGGCGCCCTACCTGTCACTGCTGATAGACGATTGCATCGTCAAGGGTGTCGACTACAACGCAGGCGGCGCGCGCTACAACACGAGTTATATCCAGGGTGTGGGCACCGGCACGTTGACCGACAGCTTGTCGGCCATCAGACAGCTCGTGTTCGAGAACAAAACCGTCAATATGGACGAATTCCTGCAAGCGCTGGACAATGATTTCGCCAGTTCCGAAACGCTACGCCGGACCGTTCTCAACAAGATCCCTCGCTACGGCAATGACGACGACCGGGCCGACGAACTGATGGTCGAATGTTTCAACGCGTTTTTCGATGAAGTGGACGGTAAACCCAACGGTCGTGGCGGCACCTACCACATCAACATGCTGCCGACCACCTGCCACGTGTACTTCGGCACGGTGATCGGGGCCACCCCTGACGGACGCCGGGCCGGCACTCCCCTGTCGGAGGGCATTTCCCCGGTCCAGGGGGCCGACCGCAAGGGACCTACCGCAGTCATGAACTCGGCCGCCAAGATGGACCACCTCAAGACCGGCGGCACCCTGCTCAACGTGAAGTTCACGCCCCAGGTCCTGGAGGGTCAGAAGGGGATCGACGCAATTGTCGGGCTGGTCCGCGGCTATTTCCGCCAGGACGCCCACCATGTGCAGTTCAACGTCGTGGGCGCCAAAACCCTGCGGGAGGCCCAAAAGGACCCCGAAAGCCACCGCCACCTGATCATCCGCGTGGCGGGCTACAGCGATTATTTCTGCGATCTGTCCCGTCAGTTGCAGGATGAGATCATCGCCAGGACGGCCCACGGGGAATTCTGACCC
>DAOWLV010000031.1 GCA_030643455.1 Candidatus Krumholzibacteriia bacterium
ACAGCCGTCCCATGCTCAGTCTGCAGAACAGTTATGAGCTGTCCGAAGTGGAGGCTTTCGACCAGCGCGTTCGTAAGGAACTGGACCGGATGGGCGATGGCGGGGAACCCGTCTACTCCCTGGAACCGAAAATGGACGGAGTTGCCCTGGCCGTGCGGTACCGGGATGGCAGGCTTTCCATCGGTCTGACCCGTGGCGATGGCCGGCAAGGGGACGATGTCACCGGCAATGTCCGCACCATCAGTGACATCCCCCTGGAATTGGATCCAGGTTGGCAGGATGCCTTTCCCGAACCCGGGGTCGGCATGTTCGAGGCCCGGGGGGAAGCCTTCCTCACCCTGTCCCGTTTCCAGGCATTGAACCAGGAACGCCAGGCCGCCGGCCTGGACCCACTGGCCAATCCCCGCAATGCCACGGCGGGCACCCTGAAGACCCTGGATTCCACCGAAGTTCGCCGCCGCGGCCTATCGGTCTTTTTCTACCAGTTGTTTGTCCTCGATCCGGAGGATCCACAAGCCAGGGAAGGATTACCGTTTTTCGAGGATCACTTTGCGGAGATGCAGGCACTTCGCACCCTGGGGCTTCCTGTTAACCCGTTTCTTAAAAAAGCTTCGCAACTTACTGAAATTGAAGCAGTTCTGGAAGAGATGGAGGAAATTCGCCCCGATTTGGATTACCAGATCGACGGGGCGGTCATCAAGGTGTCCGACCACCGGTCCCAGGTACGGTTGGGGGCAACAGCCAAGGCGCCCCGCTGGGGTCTGGCGTACAAGTTTGCTGCAGAAGAGGCCGTCACCCTCCTTCGGGATATCACCCTGCAGGTGGGACGCACGGGCGTGATCACCCCTGTGGCGGAACTTGAACCGGTGTCGTTGGCCGGCTCCACGGTCAGCCGGGCGACCCTGCACAACTGGGCCGAAATGGAACGCAAGGACATCCGGATTGGCGACAAGGTCGTCGTGGTCAAGGGCGGTGACATCATCCCCAAGGTTCTGCGGGTTCTGATCGATCAGCGGACCGGCCGGGAAAAGTCGCTGACGGTCCCCACGAATTGCCCTATCTGTGGCAGTGCCACGGCTCAGCAGGAGGGTGAAGTGGCCTTGCGCTGTCTCAATCCGCTGTGCCCGGCGGTGGTCGCGGGCAGGCTGCGGCATTTCGCCTCCCGGAACGCCTGCGACATCGATGGTCTGGGTGGTCGGTCCATCGACCTTTTCCTGGATCTGGGCATGATTTCCGGTCCGGCCGACCTGTTCGGCCTTCAACGGTCTGATCTGGCCGAACTGGCTGGCTGGGGAGAAAAATCGGCAGACCGGCTGCTGGCGGGTCTGGCCTTGGCCAGAAAGCGCCCCTGGTCCGCCAAGATCTTCTCGCTCGGTATCCCCCAGGTGGGCGTTTCCACCGCCTTGACCCTGGCGCGAAATTACCCGGATATCGATCGTCTGACGCAGGCCGGAGCCGAGGACCTGGCCGATCTGCCCGATATCGGGCCGATCGTGGCCGAAGCGGTGGTTTCTTTCCTGTCTTCATCCGCGGGCGGTGGTCTGGTGGAGGATCTGCAAAAAGCCGGTTTTTTCCTGGCCGGGGAGTTGCTGCCGCCCCCCGAGCAAACCGTCGCGGGTGAGACTTGGTTCGCAGGTAAGGTCTTTGTCCTGACAGGCACCCTGCAGAACATGAAACGATCAGAGGCCAAAGCGGCCATCGAAAGGCTGGGAGGAAAGGTGACCGGCAGTGTAAGTAAACGCACCGATGCGCTGGTGGCCGGTGAAAAAGCCGGTAGCAAGCGGACCAAAGCGGAAAAGCTGGGGATCGAGGTCATCGACGAGGATGAATTCCAGAAACTGTTGACCGACGCCGCGGAAACGGCGGCTGAAGATGGCGACTGATCGGGACCTTTTGCTGGTGCGCCAGTGGCCGCGTCCGGGTCGGGTGGCCTGGCTTGCCGTCGATCTGTTGACCGGGGATCGAATCCTCGACCTCAAGGGACCGGACATCGTGCCGGTTGAAACCCCGGGCGCCGTCCTGGTGTCCGACACCGTGACCGAAAGCCGGGCCCTGGCCGGGGACGCCCTGGTGATTCCCGAAGGGTGGTTGTGGTCCTGGCTGGATCCCCTGGCGGCCGCCCCGGTGGCCGAAGAGTACACCGTGGAGAGGGTCCAGGTGGAATCCTCCCTGCGCGCTTCGGCTCGCCGATTTCGCACCAGATTGAACTGGTACCGGAATCTGGATCCACTCTTGCGGGAGTCCTGCCGCGCTCTTGTGAGCGGGTACACCCCGGACCTGTCAACCTTCCTTGACCTGCTGGAGGACGCGGTTGTGGCTCCGGCAGGTTTGAATCACGCGGCCGTGCATCCGGAACCTGCCGCATTGGTGGCCCGTCCCATTTCCCTGGAACCTGAACCGGAGGCCATCTATTCCTGGTTGGGTTCCCCCGAGGGGCTGGGAGGCCTTTACGGGGAGAACTTTGCTCCGCGGTCAGAACAGGCCGGCATGGGGCGGGATGTAACCAGGGCCCTTATCGATCGTCAGCCATTGCTGATCGAGGCGGGGACCGGGGTGGGCAAGACCCTGGCCTACCTGGTTCCCCTGGTGGCCCTGGTCGTCGCCCGGGGTACGCGTGCGGTTGTGTCGACCCACACCCGGGCGCTCCAATCACAGATCATGGAACAGGACCTTCCCCGACTGGCGCCCCTGCTGGGTGACCGAAAATTCACCCTGCTCATGGGCCGGCGCAACTACCTGTGCCTTCGTCAGCGCCAATCCTTTCTTTCCCGCCCGGTGGAAGACCTTCAAGGTGCCTTGGGGGCGGCTGCGTTTCGGCTGTGGCTGGCCGCCACGCGGAACGGCATGCGTGACGAACTGGCGGGACATCCTCTTCTTTCGGGCGAACTGGCTTCCCTGTTCGACGGGGCCGACCTCTGCCTTCCGGGCCAGTGTTACGAGGGTGGCCGGTGTTTTGTCCAGAGCGCCCGCCGCCGGGCCCGGGACGCGGATGTCCTGGTGGTCAATCATTCCCTTCTGCTGGCGGACAAGCAGGCAGGACACACTCTGCTGGGAGAGATGGACTACCTGGTGGTGGACGAAGCCCACCGGTTGCCCGCGGTGACCCTCGAGGCACACGCGGTGACCTGTGGAAAGTGGAGGGTGCGGGAGATCGAAGACCTGGCCGGTTCGATCCCCAAAGGCGGTACGCTCCCCGAGCGGGTCGCCCTGGCGGCAGGCCGGCTGACTGTTCTGGGGTCGGAAGGGAAAAGGGCCGCCTCTTCCTGCGAGGATTTCGGAGGTGCGATCAGGCGTGTCGCCAGGGCCTTCGACTTGTGGTGGCGCGCCCTGGGAACCCTGGTCGATGAAGCCTCCGCGCCGGGGACCAGGGACCGCAACCGGGTCCGGGTACGGGACAAGGACGAAGCCTTTGGCCCCATCCGTTCCCAGACCATGGCGCTGCTGGAGGACATGGCCGATGCTTCGGGAGCGTTTGCGAGGCTGGCGGGACACACATCGGTCCTGGATGATCTGTCTTCAGGCCTTGAAGATGATCTGGCCCAACTGGCCCAGGCAGGCCAGTTGTTGGCCCGTCTGCATCAGGACGTGCACTTTCTCATGGTGGATGCGGACGAGGACTGGGTGACCTGGATCGAACCTGCTCCATCCCGGGGCCTGCGTCGCCTCGGCGCCACCCTGCTCGAATCCGGTGAGGTTTTACGGGAATACTGGCTTGATTCGGATTGCCGTCCCATCATGACCAGTGCCACACTGGCCGTGGGGGAGGATTTCACCCACCAGCTCCAGGAATTGGGACTGACCAGGAGGCGGCCTGCAACGTTGACCATCACCACCCCCTCACCCTTCGACTATCACAAGCAGACCCTGATCCTGGCTCCGTCCCACTTCCCGGATCCCGGCGCCTCCCATTTCGGGCGCGCGGTCGGCGAAGTGATACGGGATCTGGCCCTGGGCCTTCCCCGCAAAACCATGGGGCTGTTCACCTCGTACCGCCTGATCCGGGAGGCGGCTGATGTCATGCACCAGGCCGGCCTTACCGAGGATGCGTCTCCGGGCGACGCGGATCTTCCCGTCCTTCTGACCCAGAATCCCCGGTCGGGAACGGGGACCCTGTTGAGCAGGTTCCGGCGTCATCCCCGCGCCGTCCTCCTTGGCACGGCCACATTCTGGGAGGGGGTGGATTTCCCCGGGCAGGACCTGGAGATTCTGGTGGTGACCAAGTTGCCTTTCCTGGTGCCGACGGACCCCTGGGTGGAGGCGAGGTGCGAAAGGGTGGCCGCCGCCGGTGAAAACCCCTTCACCTTCTTCATGGTGCGGGACGCTGTCCTGAGGCTTCGGCAGGGATTCGGGCGGTTGATCCGCCGCACCGGCGACCGGGGTGTGGTGATCATTCTGGACAACCGGTTGCACACCAAAAACTACGGAGCTACGTTTTTGAGCGCTTTGCCTGTCATGCCAGTCGCATTTGGTGATACGGCTGATCTGTTGGAGCGGGTGGAGGATTTTTTCAAGCGATGACCCGGGTGACGGTGGCCGGTAAGGGAACCCTGGATTCGAAAATTTGAATTGGCGGGAAAACAAGTGAGGAAACCATCATGACCGAATCCGCTCGCATTGCATCGGGTGTTCGTGACGGAACGGTAAAGGCCGATCTTGTCGTGACTGGAATCGGGCAGCTTTGCACCATTCATGACCCTGAGCTGGACGATCAGGAAAACGCGGGCCCCCGACGGCGGTCCGGTATGGGGGAACTGGGCATCCTGGAAAACGCCACCATGGCAGTGGGTGCCGGCCGGGTTCTGGCCTGCGGTCCGGAACATGAGGTCCTGTCCGCGCTCTACGGGGGAGCGGAGATTCCCGCCGGCGTGGAGATCGTCGATGCCGGCGGCCGCGCCGTGATTCCGGGGTTCGTTGATCCCCATACCCACACTGTGTTCGGCCGCACCCGCCAGGACGAATATGAACGGCGTATTCGCGGGGAGACCTATCTGGAAATCGCCGCCGCCGGAGGCGGCATTCACGCCTCGGTGGCGGATCTCAGGGAGCGTTCGGAAAAGGAGCTGGTTGAACTCACCACCGGACGGCTCCGTGAAATGTTGTCCTGGGGGACCACCACCGTCGAGATCAAGAGTGGATATGGCCTGAGTCTCGATGCGGAAATGAAAATGTTGAATGTGGCGGCGACGGCCGCCGAAGCGGTTGGCATCAGGTCTGTCCGGACCTGTCTGGCCGCCCATGAGGTCCCCGCGGAATTTCGGGACCGGCGCCAGGAATACGTCCGACTGGTCACCGAGGAGATTCTGCCCCGGGTGGCCAGGGAGGGTCTGGCCGAGCGGTGCGACGTCTTCTGCGAACCTTCGGTATTCGGGCTGGAGGAGAGCCTCATCATCCTGACCAGGGCCCGGGATCTGGGACTTTCCCTCACCGTGCACGCCGATGAACTGGAACCCATGGGGGGCGCCGTCCTGGCAGCCCGCCTGGGAGCCGATTCCGCCGACCACCTGATCATGATCGATGGCCCCGGTCGTGAGGCCCTGGCAGGATCTTCGACCGTGGCCGTCATGCTGCCGGGCACCGTTTTCACTCTGGGGCTCGACCGTTACGCACCCGGCCGGGGCATGATCGACCAGGGCTGCGCCCTGGCTCTGGCTTCGGATTTCAACCCGGGCAGTTGTCCCATCCTCTCGATGCCCCTGATCATGGCCATCGCCTGCACCCAGATGAGGCTGACACCGGCCGAAAGTCTGGTCGGGGCCACTCTCAATGCGGCCTGGGCCCTGGGTAAGGCGGCGGAAGTGGGCTCTCTGGCCCCGGGTAAAATGGCCGATTTCATCATTCTGGACGGGCCCGACTATCGCCTGGTGCCCTATCGGGCTGGTCACAACCCCGTGGCGTCGGTTTTCCTTGAGGGACAGGAGATTAATCCTAAACCCACCTCCACAATCAGCGATGATTATTCAAGGGAAGTCGGGAAATGATCACCGGCTCAGGGAATATTCACTACAAGCCGACTGCTGACAGCGGGGGTCTGCCTTTTGTCCAAGCTGAGCCAATTGAAGCAGAAAGCCTATAAGGCCGGGAAGGATAGGGACTGGGAACAGGCCATTTCTGTCTATGAACAGATCCTGGAACTGGAAAAAAGCAATCCGACGGTCATCAACGAACTCGGTGACCTGTGGCTGAAGTCCGGGGATACCCGCCAGGCCATCAAGAATTTTCTCTCCGCTGCCACCAAATACCGCAAGACCGGGTTGCTCAACAATTCCGTCGCCATTTGCAAGAAAATCCTCCGGCACGATGAAACGAATCTGCACGCCCACTGGTACCTGGCCGAAATCCGTTCTTCCCAGGATCTGCTCGTGGAGGGCGAATCACATGCCACGGAATTCCTGAACGGCGGAGAAAAGGCGGGAGGGGAGATCCAGGAGATCTACCTCAAACGCTGTGGCACCCTTCTGGAGCTGTATCCCGGCAGCCTGGCCATCATGGACCGCCTGGTCAAGATCTTCCGCACGTATGATCTGACTCTCGAATCGGGGCGAGCTGGTTTGTTGAAGGCCGGCGTCATCTACGATTCCGGCGACAAGGAAAGCGCCCAGGGTTTGGTGGACGAGATTCTGGCCACCTCTCCGGAGCTGAGAACCTATTCGGAATTCGAAAAGTGGAATAAACGGGTCAATCCCGACGCCGCCGTGTCGGCCCCGCAGGCAGACTACAATTCCGTTGATCTGACTGGTGCCGCAGAGGTCCCCGCGGCCCCCGCAGCCCCCGCAGTCCCCGCGGCCCCCGCTGCCCCTGCAGCCCCCGCAGTCCCTGCAGCCCCCGCGGCCCAGCCCCAATCCCCGCCTGATGGTCCTGCGGCTGACGAGACCTCTTTCATGGAAATTTCGATCGATGTTCCGGAGGAAACTGCCGAGGTGGTGGCCCCGGAATCCACGGCGGGGGAAATCGTGGACGATGACGGTTGCCTGGTCATCGATACGGACGATGGATCGGACATGGCGGATCTTCTCGCCGAGGCCACGGCCGAGGTGTCTGGAATTGAAAAAGTCGCGCAGACCGAATCCTCACCGGGAAATGATCCCGAGGAATCGATCGACCTTCTGGCCCAGATCCTTTCCGAGGAATCCGAAGCCGCGCAAGGTGACAAGGCCAAACAGGTGGACACCATCGCCGAGGAGATCGGTAATCTGGTCGGAGGCGATGGGGATGACGACGATCCCGCCCGGCTCTACGAGATGGGCCTGGTCTACCTGGAGATGGGACTTTTCGACAAGGCCAGCGAGAGCTTCGAGACCGCGGCTGCGGACGACGAGTACACCATCCGGGCCCATGAAATGTGGGGCATCACCCTGCAGCGGGCCGAGCGGCCGGACGAGGCCATTGTCGTCCTGACGTCCGGACTCCAGTTCGCGGAGGCGAATTCGAGGGAAAACCTGGGTCTGCGCTATCACATCGCCCGGGCTCATGAAATGGCTGATAGGTCTGATACCGCGGTCGGAATCTATGAAGAGATCCTCGCCGTCGCACCCAACTTCCTGGACATCAACTCCCGGTTGAGCCAACTGTCCAGGGTCTGATTTCCCCTTCTGAAAAACCCGGAACGATTTTCGGGAATTCTTGATCGCCAGCGTCTGTTAAATTAAGATGCGGCCATGAATAAACCGGGAAACGGCAGGATGAAGACCTCCCCGGTCCGGCAGCCCGTGCTGCTGGGCCTTTTTACGGGTACGGCTGTGGGTGTGGGTTATCTGCTGGCCGGTGTTCCCAACGTGGAATTGATGACCCTGGTCATCGCCCTGGCCGGTGCCGCGCTGGGGCTGCGGGCTGGATTCCTGACCGGAGTCCTCGCTGCGGTGATCTTCTCCCTGGGTTCTCCCTACGGTCTGCCGCATCCCCTTCTGCTTCTGGCCCAGACCTGTGGAATGGGTTTGGTGGGCATGGTAGGCCGATGGGGGGCAGTTCCGCTGATCCGGACCCTGACCAGCCACAGGCGGATTCGGTCCCTGGTTTTGGCCGGTGGGACAGGTTTCGTCGCCACCCTTTCGTATGACCTGCTGACCAACCTGGCCATTGTTCGGGCCTTCGACCTCGCACCGGCAGTTGTATTCGCAGGCGCGGTGCCGTTTTTCCTCATCCACGCCGGGGTCAATACGGCCGTCTTTGCCGTCTTGTTGCCGGTTCTTTTGCCTCGGATGGCTCATCTGGGGCGTGCCCCACTGGCTGGAAGGTCCTTCGGATCCTCCGACCTGTTGACCGTCATTCTCCTTATGATCTTGACGACAGGCAATTCCTCGGCGCAAGAGCCCGAAGGGCGTGCCATGGAGTCCGCGCCACCGGACAGCTCCGTCCAGGCCGCCCAGGCCGACGTGCCGGATTCCCTGACCGTTCCCGTCGAAAGTTTGATACCACCGGTTTCCGACCTTTCCCGCCGGGCGAGTGAGGCCAAGGGATGGCAACGATCCCTGTGGACACCTTTTGCGCCCACGGCCTTGACCTGGCTCAACTGGTATTCCCCCTGGGTCCCCGTAAACGATGGTGGACTCGGTGCACCGGCTGTGGTCCTCGGTGAAGCGGGGACGAGTCCGGTGCCCATGTTCACGCGGGATGGGATACCCGTGGGGACCGGGCACGTGCTCGCCGATGACCCGGCCCTTGTGCCGACCGAAGGTCTGGTGCTGCGCGACATGGGTATGGGTGCGGACGGCTGGGGCGGGACCGGGGGCCTCATCCAGCTGATCACAGAGGACCCGGACCCGGGCAAGGCCGTGTCCGCCTACCGCGGGGTCAAGGGCAACCACGAGACATATTTCCGAGCCATCCACATTCTCACCCCGGAGGCCGCCTGGCGGGCAGCTTTCGAATTCGAGGAGTCACTGGATCGCGAGGGGTACAATTTCACGGAGGATCCGGACGAGATCTTTCAGGGAACAAGGCTCGACGGATTCCCGGGCCACGGCAGTGTCCGGCAGAGCCGCACCCGCCTGTTCCGGCGCCTGGACAGCGATAATCAACTCGTGGTGGAGTATTCCAACGGACGCAAGACAAAGGACAGCCTTCCGGCCCTTGGTGCTGATCAGCAAGAGATCTGGGACGATGGCATCGCCGCGTCCATGACCGCCCGCACCGGCTCGGTGAAGTGGCGGACTTCCCTGTTCTGGAAAAACCGGGACATCGAGTGGGGCGACCGGGACACCGTCGGGGTGGACAACAATCGCCGGAAGGTCGAAACCGGCCGTGAGGGTTTGAGTCTCGAACTGACACCCGCTCCACCATCTGGTCAGGGCGGTCCTTTGCCCCTGACCGGTCTTTCCCTCCTGTTCATGCGCTGGTCTGTCTACGATACCGGGACGTCGGAAAGCTGGGCGGCTGGCTCTGCAGGCAGCGGCGACGGAGAAGGGAGCACCGCCCTGGTTTCAGCCAGGACGGGATTCCGGTCCGGCGCCACCAGGCTGATGCTGGGGCTGGGGGGGCAGTGGGACCGGCACGCCGGCCTTGGTCCCGAACTGGATCTGGCCTGGGGCGCCGATGACCTGGATCCCTGGTGGCGGATCGACCTGTATTACGGTGGACGCGCTCCCCGCAGTGACGAACTGTTGACACCCCTGCTTCATGTCGTCGACACCCGGCGACTGGCCCTGCTGCCCAACCCGGACCTGCAACGCGAGAAAACCATCAGGGCTGGTCTCTTGTTCAAGAGGCGCCTGCTGGGAATTGATCTTGCAGTCGATGGCAGCGTGCGGCGCCTGACCGAAGGCATCACCTGGGAAGCCCTGGTTCCGGACGGAGATATCGGTGTGTGGACCAACGGTCTGGAGATGGACGCCGCCCGGGTGACCGGAAGCCTGGGTCGGGAGGGGCGTTTCCTTGGCTGGGGTCGGGTGAAACTGGAGGGCACGTGGCAGAGCTTCGACGAAAAAACAGGCCGGGCATCTCTTCTGCCTCCCGACAGGTATCTCCGACTGCACGTGATGTGGGAGAACCACTTCTTCAAGGAGGACGGGATCCTGCAAGTCGCCTTGTTCAGCACCCGCCAGGGGGAGATGGCCGATCCCTGGGATGTGACCAGGAACACTCTCCTTCTTCCCGAGCGGACGGTGCACGATCTTCTGGTGGGCTTCCGATTGGTGGGGGCCAACCTGTCGCTGGCCATCCGCAACCTGACCGACGAAAAAACCCGGATGACGGCCGGCGCCCTCAGCCCCGGCCAGGAGTTGGACCTCAGGCTCCACTGGACCTTCCGCTACTGAATCGATTCTCCCGTCGCCAATTCGTGGGAATCCTGCTGGCCTTTGCCCTGCTGATGACCGGGCGGCTGGTCCGCCACCGGATGCTGATCACTCCGGACGGCGGGTGGCGCCAGCACCTGTGGCTGGACGAACTGGTGCTGGTGCCCGGGGACGCCGAGGCCGCCGAGAAAGCTCGTAAACCGGAACTGACAGCTCCTTTGCCAATCAATATCTGCAGCGTGGACAGCCTGACCCTCTTGCCGGGCGTGGGGCCGGTCCTGGCCGGGCGGATCCAGGATATCAGGGCAGAAGGCCACATATTCCGTAATGCCGAGGATTTACGCATGGTCAAAGGTATCGGGCCGGCGCTTTCTGCCCGGTTGGCCCCCCTGGTCGATTTCGCCGTTGAGACCTCGCCGGACTCCGTTTCGGAAGATTCCCTGCAAAACTAGGTAAAGTCGGCTGCTTCCCATCCGAAAAAGAGGTGGTATTGATGGGCCGCCAGGACCCTTCGCTGAAGAAGGGTGTCGGACAGGACGGCCGATATCCGGCCAATGCAGCCGGTTTTGATCTGGATGTGGGGATTTACTAGAGCGGAGTCATCGCAACATGAATTCAGGTTCCACCACTGCCAACAAGGACAAGATTGCCGGCCAGTTGCTCGAGGCCGGCCTCATCGATGAGGAAAATCTTGCCAAGAGCAGGGAACTCCAGAGGAAGGAAGGCGGATCACTTGGCCAGGCCCTGGTCAAGATCGGCGTTCTGGACGAAACGACCTTCGCGGAGTTCGTAGGAAAAATTTCAAACCTGCCGGTGTTGAGTCTGGACAAGACCGACATCGAAATGGAATGCATCGACATGATCCCGGGCGACGTGGCCCGGAAATTCCAGGTACTTCCCATCGCGCGCGCAGGCCGTGTCCTGACCGTGGCCATGGCCAACCCGAGCAACATCTTCGCCATCGACGACATCAAGTTCATCACCGGCCTGGACGTGCAGCCCGCCGTCGCCGGCGAGATGGCGATCAAGAGGTTCATCGACAAATTCTACGCCACCACCGACTCACTGGCCTCGATCATGGAGGGAATCGAGGACGACATCGAACTGGTGGAGGATCAGGACGAGGAGGACATCACCGGACAGGAAGGGCAAAACGCTCCGGTCGTCAAACTCGTCAACACCCTGCTCGCCGAAGCGGTCAAGATCGGCGCCAGCGACATCCACATCGAACCCTACGAGCGCAACATGCGGGTCCGCTATCGTGTTGACGGGATTCTGTCCGAGGTGATGGAGCCGCCCATCAGGCTGAAGAACGCCATCACCAGCCGGATCAAGATCATGGCCGAGCTGGATATCGCCGAACGCCGCATTCCCCAGGACGGCCGCATCAAGCTGAAAATCGGGGCCAAGAAGGTCGACCTCCGTGTCTCGGTCCTGCCCTGCATCTTCGGGGAAAAGGTCGTGATGAGGATCCTGGACAAGAGCAACCTGAACCTGGACCTCGCGGATTTCGGGATGGAAAGGAAGGCAATCGACGACATTACCGACGCCATCGCCTCGCCTTTCGGCATGGTGCTGGTGACCGGCCCCACCGGATCCGGCAAGACCACGACACTCTATTCCTGTCTGGCCAAGCTGAACAACAGCGAACGCAACATCATGACTGCCGAGGATCCTGTCGAGTACAACATCGACGGGATCAACCAGGTTCAAGTTCGTGACGCGGTGGGCCTGACTTTTGCAACGGCCCTCAAGGCGTTTCTGAGGCAGGACCCGAACATCGTGATGGTCGGTGAGATTCGGGACCTGGAAACGGGCGGTATCGCCACCAAGGCGGCGTTGACGGGCCATCTGGTGTTGTCGACCCTTCACACGAACGACGCGCCGAGCACGATCAACCGGATGATCGACATGGGCATCGAACCGTTCCTGGTCGCTTCGTCGACGGTGCTGATCATGGCCCAGCGCCTGGTCCGGCGGACCTGCAAGAACTGCAAGGAAGAAATCAAGCTGTCCGAAGAGGCCCTCAAGGATCTGAGGATGGAACCCGGCACTTCTGTCTTCAAGGGCAAGGGTTGCGACCAGTGCCATGGCACGGGCTATTCGGGACGGCAGGGACTCTACGAGGTCATGCCGATCACCCCGGAGATCCGCGAGATGATCCTGGATCGGGCCTCGACCACCGAAATCCGTAAGCTGGCCATCAAGCAGGGCATGCTGACCCTTCGTGAGGATGGGATCATCAAGGTCGCCAAAGGGGTCACCACCGTCGAGGAAGTGTTGCGCGAGACCGCCGTGGCGGAGTAGCGCCGTACGGTACGCACAACAAAACGACAAGTCGGAGGAGATAAAAAGTGATTGGAATGCGAGAACTTCTCGAGGAGATGGTGTCCATCGGTGCCAGTGATCTTCACCTGACGGCGGGCATCCCACCGCAATACCGTGTCGATGGGCTGGTCCAGGCCTCCCAGTTCCAGGTCCTGACCGGAGACGAAACGCGGCGTCTGGCCTACAGTCTTCTCAACGAGGAACAGAAGATGCGTTTCGAGAAGGATATGGAACTCGACTTCTCCTTCGGCGTGCAGGGCATCAGCCGCTTCCGGGCCAACGTGTTCCAGCAGCGTGGTGTCACGGCCATGGCCATCCGACAGATCCCCTACGAAATCAGCACTTTCGAGGAGTTGGGTCTGCCGCCGATCTGCCGGGAGATGATTTCCAAGACCCAGGGTCTGATCCTGGTCACCGGACCCACCGGAAGTGGAAAGTCCACGACCCTGGCCACGATGGTCGACACCATCAATTCCACTCTCAGGGGCCACATCCTCACCATCGAGGATCCCATCGAATTCGTGCATCAGCACAAGAGCTGCATCATAAACCAGCGTGAGGTCAACAGTGACACGCACAGTTTTCCCGATGCGTTGAAATATGTGCTGCGGCAGGATCCGGATGTGATCCTCATTGGCGAGATGCGCGACAAGGAAACCATCGGCGCGGCCCTGACCATCGCCGAGACCGGCCACCTGGCACTGGCCACCCTGCATACCAACAGCACATTCGAGACCATCAACCGTATCGTCGACGTCTTCCCTCCGGGACAGCAGAACCAGGTCCGGTCGCAGCTGGCCTTCAGCCTTTCCGGTGTGCTGACCCAGCAACTCATCCCCAGGGCCCGGGGCGGTGGCCGGGTGATGGCCATGGAGATCATGGTCTGTACCCCTGGTATCAAGGCAATGATTCGCGACGACAAGACACACCAGATCTACGGCTTGATGCAGGCTGGGCAAAAACATGGCATGCAGACCATGAACCAGTCCCTGCACCAGGCGGTTCTGAACAAATGGATAACTTTGGATGATGCCCTGGGCCGGACATCGGATGCCCAGGAACTGATGGGTATGCTCGGTGAACCCGTCGGAACGTAAACCTGAGGAAGGGGAGGAATCCCGTGAGCGCCACGACATATCTCTGGAAAGGGAAAACAGCCAAGGGTG
>DAOWLV010000166.1 GCA_030643455.1 Candidatus Krumholzibacteriia bacterium
GGGCCGCCTGGGGTATCACTCTTGCCAATCCCGAACCGGTGCAGGGACAGAAACGGGAACGAGCCATACTCTACCGTGATGCCCTGCTGACCATGCTGGACGCCAACGACCCGGATCTGATCGAATCCGCGGCCCTTGCCATCATCGTGCGGCGTCTGGGAGATAGCCCGGTTTTCGACAGGATGCTTGCCCAGGCCTTCGATCACGATGTCGGCCTGGCGGCAAATGGAAAGATACCGCCCGAACCCTCTGTCGTACCAGCGGTACTTCCTTTGTTGCGGGGAAGCGAACTGGACAGACACGCCCTGCTGGGGTTCGCGCTGGCCCTGGGAGATATGCGGGGAATCCTCGCCGTGGCCACCGAACTCGAGGGACGGGGTTTGACTCCCGAGGAAAAAAGACGTTTCCTTTACCCCCTTCCGGTCACAGGCGCTATTTTCACCGCCATCACCGAGGCTGACAGTGATCCGGCCCTGCTGCTGGCCGTGGCCCGGAACGAGTCCCTGTTCGAACCTTCGGTCCGGTCAAGGGCCGGTGCCCTGGGCTGGATGCAGATCATGCCCTTCCACTACGAGGACCGCGGTGCCCTGCCCGGGGTGGCCAACTGGAGAAATCCGGGTGTATCCATCCGGCAGGGAGACGGGTTGTTGCGCGAAAACAGCCGGCGCTACGAGGGCAATCCCTATCTGGCTGTTGCCGCCTACAATGCGGGGCCCGGGGCGGCCTCGCGCTGGGAGAAGCAACTCGGCGGATCCCCGGAGCGGGACATCTACCTGGCCTGGATCGGTTATCCCGAAACCCGGCACTATGTGGAAAAGGTCTTGATCGACCGCGAAATTTACGATTGGATCATTCGCGCGGAATTTCCCGAATAGGTTCCCGGCGTGGAATCTCACGAACGGAGCATGGTAATGGCCACGGGCCTCACAGGCTGGATCTCAAAAATTTTCAGCAAGCGCGACAAGGACGTCGCCCGTTTGCAGCCGACGGTTGACCTGATCAAGGAAAATCGGGAGCAATACCAATCTCTGAGCGACGAGGACCTCCGGGGCAAACGTGCCGAATTCGTCCGTCGTCATGAAGAAGGGGAATCGCTGGACGACCTGCTGGTCGAAACCTACGGGGTCGTCTGGGAAGCTTGCCGGCGCCTGACCGAGCGCAAGACATCCTGGGTCGTCTGGGGCCAGGATCAGGTCTGGGACATGATTCCCTACGACGTGCAACTCATGGGTGGCATCGTCCTGCATCAAGGCAAGATCGCCGAGATGGCCACTGGTGAGGGCAAGACCCTGGTGGCCATCTTCCCCCTGTACCTGAATTCCATTCCGGGTCGTGGGGCCCATCTGGTGACCGTCAACGACTACCTGGCCAAGCGCGACGCCCAGTGGATGGGCGGCGTCCTGGAATTTCTGGGCTGCCGCGTGGGGTTCATCCTCGGGCAGATGACTCCCGAGGAACGCCACCAGGCCTACGGATGCGACATCACCTATGGCACCAACAACGAGTTCGGTTTCGACTATCTGCGCGACAACATGGTGGTTCAGGCGGATCACCTGGTCCATCGCGATTTCTTTTTCGCCATCGTCGACGAGGTGGACTCGGTTCTCGTCGACGAAGCCCGCACACCCCTGATCATCAGTGGGGCGGTCGACAAATCCACCCATCAATTCACGGAACTCAATCCCCGCGTTTACAACGTGGTCCGCCAGCAGCTCAAGATGGTCAACAACTGGCTTAGCGACGTGGAACGAGTCATGAAGCCCGCCCTGCAGGGTGGGGACGTGGATGTCGACGACGATACGGCCCTCAAACTGTTGCGCATCAGCCGTGGGGCGCCCAAGAATCCCCGCTACCGCAAGCTGGCCCAGATTCCGGGCGTTCTGGAAACAGTCCAACGAACTGAAGAGGCCTTCATGCGGGACAAGGCCATGTGGGAGGCCGACGAGGACCTGCTTTATGTGGTCGAGGAAAAGAACCACCACGTCGACCTGACCGAAAAGGGCCGCGATATCTTCGCCGACAATGACGCGGATTTTTTCGTGCTTCCGGACCTGGCCGTCTCCACCGGGGAAATCCAGGATGACGAATCGCTGGATGCGGCCAAAAAGGCCGAGCGCCTGGCCGTGGTCGAAAAGGATTACGCCCTCAAGAACGAACTCATCAGCAACGTGGACCAGTTGCTGAGGGCCTATTCGCTATATGAAAAAGATGTCGAGTATGTGATGCAGGAAGGCAAGGTCGTCATCGTGGACACCTTCACCGGCCGCCTGCAGCCCGGCCGCCGGTTCAGTGACGGTCTCCACCAGGCGCTCGAGGCCAAGGAAAGCGTGACGGTCCAGAAGGAAACCCAGACCCTGGCCACCGTCACCGTGCAGAACTTCTTCCGCAAGTATGCCAAACTATCCGGCATGACCGGTACGGCGGAAACGGAAGAGGCGGAATTCGCCGGCATCTACGAACTGGACGTGGTCGTGATCCCCACGAACCGTCCCATCGTCCGGATCGACAACGACGATGTGATCTACAAGTCCAAGAAAGCCAAGTACAAGGCCATCGTGGAAGAGGTGAACCGCCTGCACACCCTTGGTCTGCCTGTGCTGGTGGGAACCACGACGGTCGAAGTGAGCGAGCTGCTGAGCAGGCTGTTGAAACTGCGCGGCATCAACCACAACGTCCTGAACGCCAAACAACACAAGGCCGAGGCGGAAATCGTGGCGGAAGCCGGCCAGGTTGGAGCTGTCACCATCGCCACCAACATGGCCGGGCGGGGAACCGACATCAAGCTGGCACCGGAAATCCTGGCCCTGCCGGAGAAGTGGCCCGGGATGGGACTCGATCCCCTGATGTACGAAGATCAGGCCGCCGGTCTGCAGATCATCGGCACCGAGCGCCACGAAAGCCGGCGAATCGACCGGCAGTTACGCGGCCGCTCCGGGCGCCAGGGTGATCCAGGGCAGGCCATCTTCTTCCTGTCCCTCGAAGACGACCTCATGCGTCTGTTCAGCCCCGAACGTATCATCAAGGTCATGGACCGGCTGGGCGTGGAGGAGGGCGAGGTCATCACCCACTCCATGGTCACCAAGGCCATCGAGAAGGCCCAGGTCAGGGTGGAGACCCAGAACTACGAGATTCGCAAGCATCTTCTCCAGTACGACGACGTCGTCAACAAGCAGCGGGAAGTCATCTATTCCCTCCGCAGGGACGCCGTGATCGGTACGGATTTGCGAGACCAGATCCGGATCTTCGTGGAAAATGCCGTGGCCGGTATCCTGGCCGAATGCGCAGACCGCGACAACGCCCCGGATTACTGGGAAATGGACAAGCTGGCCAGGCTCTATCAGGGTCTTGTCCTGGCCCCGTTGCCCCTGGAGCCGGACGAACACCTGGAAGACGGTTACGAAGCCATTGAAGAGAAGATGATGGCGTTCGCTGTGGATAAATACGAAACCAAGGAGACCAACCTGGGGGTCGACCTGACCCGTCAGCTGGAAAAGTTTGTTCTGCTTCAGGTGTTGGACGAACACTGGCGCGACCACCTCAACGAACTGATCATGCTGCGCAGCGGTATCGGCCTGCGCTCCTACGGACAGCGTGATCCCCTGGTTGAATACAAGGCCGAATCCTTCCACCTGTTCCAGGACATGATGGACAATCTGGAAAGATCCACCGTCAGCCTGTTCTTCCGGGCCGAACTCGCGCCGCCACCCGAGAGAAAAGAACCCGACCTGGAGAAGATGGAGACCAGCCACCAGGAAGTCTCCGCCTATGTTCAGGGACCGGCGGCCAAGGGTGGGAAGACCGCCCCTGCGCCGGCGGCTGGCGGGCCGTCCGGGGGCCGACCAGTCCATAGGGAAGAGCCCAAGGTGGGACGGAATGATCCCTGTCCCTGTGGCAGCGGCAAGAAGTACAAAAAATGCTGCGGAGCCCTGTAGCCCTCCCTTGATCCGGGGGCGGGCTTGCCGTACAGGGCCGACCGTGCTAGGTTTTTGCCGCCTTGGCCGTCGCCAGGCTGGATGTTACCTCCGGGGCGGCCCACCATTGGACAGGCAAGGAAAGTGACAACACATGGATCCTGAAAAGGATAGACTGAAACATCTGCTGATCATCCTGCTGGAGGCTCTGTCAGGTACCGGTGAGGCCATGCCTCCCATCAGGGCCCGCATCCAGGAAAAGGTCGAGGCCGCCGGGCTGGACGAGGGGGATATGCACGGGCTCCTGGACTGGATCGAGTCCCACTGGATGAACGACGACCTGCCAACCTGGGACCGTGACCCCTTGCCTGATTCGCCCTCGGAGAAGGCCTTCCGGCATTTCGGTGACGTCGATGCGGATTACCTGACCCCCAAGGGTATGGGTTTTCTGATCAAACTGTTCAACAACGGGCAGGTCAACAGGGCTCAGCTGGAAGCCCTGCTGCAGTACTCCTCGTATATCGCGCTGACACCACTGGGCCCCTACGACCTGGAAACGGTCCTGGAGCAGGTCCTGTTTCGCCCGGATAAACCGGGGATGACCGGAGGAGCGTCGGAAGGATTCGAGAACATTCATTAGGCTCCCCACTTTCCGGGAAGCTCTTTTCATCCGGCCGTTGAAACCAGCTGCCGGGTTTTGCTTGGAAGGAACATTACTTGAAGCTGATCATCGTAGAATCACCGGCCAAAGCCCGGACCATCACCCGGTTCCTGGATGACGAATATACCGTGACCTCCAGTTACGGTCACATCAGGGACCTGCCGGGATCGGCCAAGGAAATCCCGGCCAAATACAAGAAAGAGCCCTGGCGCCGGTACGGGGTCAATCTCGACGACGACTACAAGCCTATTTACGTGATCTCGTCCGACAGCAAAAAACAGGTGGCGGAGCTCAAGAAGCTCCTGAAGAAAGCGGATGAAATCCTGCTCGCCACGGATGAGGACCGTGAAGGGGAAGCGATCAGCTGGCATCTGCTCGAAGTTCTGGACCCCAAGGTTCCCGTGCACCGGATTTCCTTCCATGAAATCACGAAGTCCGCGATCAAGGCTGCCCTGGACAATCCTCGCGCAGTGGACATGAAACTCGTCCGCGCCCAGGAAGGCCGGCGTATCCTGGATCGACTTTACGGTTATTCCCTGTCTCCGGTTCTCTGGAAGAAGGTCAGGACCAAGCTGTCCGCCGGGCGCGTGCAAAGCGTTGCGGTTCGACTCGTGGTGGAAAAGGAAGAGGAGCGGCAGGCTTTCCACGTGGCCAAGTACTGTGACATCGAAGCAGCCATGACCAGCGAGGACCTGGCTTTCACCACTCGGCTGACCGAAATCGACGGGGTCAAGCTTGCCGGCGGAAAGGATTTCGATCCCGACACCGGGGAACTCAAGAGCCCCACCAAACGAATCCATCTCGGAGAGGAACTGGCCCGACAATTGGCGGATGCGGCCGGCAAGAGGCGACCCTGGCGCGTGGCCCAGGTGACCCGGAAGGAGACCACCCAAAGGCCTTCACCTCCGTTCACGACCTCGACCCTGCAGCAGGCCGCCAGCGGCAGGCTGAAGATGTCCCCCCAGCGGGTCATGCGCATAGCCCAGAGGCTCTACGAAGGGGTGGGGGCTGTTCGCGACGGTCTGATCACCTACATGAGGACGGATTCCCTGACCCTCAGCGAAAAATCCCTGGCCGAGATCGAAAATCATGTCCGCGAGAATTTCGGGCCCGATTACACCAAGGGACCCCGGCGGTACAAGACGAAGGCCAAAGGTGCCCAGGAAGCCCACGAGGCCATCCGGCCCACTCATGTGGAGCGCACGCCCGAATCGGTGGCCGACCGTTTGGACAGCGAAGAGCTTGCCGTCTACCGCCTGATCTGGAACCGTACCGTTTCGTCCCAGATGACCGATGCCAGGCTGGACAAGACCGCAGTCGATATCGCGGTCACGGCAGCAGATCGAGAAATGATCTTCCGCGCCAACGGTTCGGTGGTTCGCTTCCCCGGCTTTTTCAAGGTCTATGGAGACAAAGGCAAGGACACCATCCTGCGCGAACTGACCGAGGGCCGGACCATCGGCGGCGCCGGGCAGGACAACATCCCGCCGGTGGATATCGGCAAGGTGGAGATGCTGGCCCACGAAACACAACCCCCGGCGCGTTTCACCGAGGCCTCCCTCATCAAGAAGCTGGAGGAGGAGGGCATCGGTCGGCCATCCACCTACGCCGCGGTGATCGGCACCATCCAGAGCCGGGAATACGTGGTGAAAAAATCCGGCGCCCTGCTGCCGTCCTATATCGGGATGGCCGTTACCCATCTGCTTCGGGAACATTTCAATAAATACGTGGACCTCAAGTTCACCGCCCGGATGGAAGAGGAACTGGACCAGATCGCCACCGGAGAGGTTGACTGGGTCCAATTCCTCGACTGCTTCTTCCGTGGTTGCAAAGGCGAGACCGGCCTGGAGCAGGATATCGAAGCGGAAATGGAAAAGATCGAATTTCCCCGGATCATGGTCGGTGACGACCCGAAAACCGGTCATCCCATCGTCTTGCGCATTGGCCGCAACTACGTTTCGGTCCATGTGGAAGGCCAGGACGATCGACGCGCCACCCTCCCGGTGGACCTGCTCATCGATGAACTCACCCCGGAAAAGGCCCTGGACCTCATCATTCAACGGGACAAATCCCGTGAACCCATCGGGGTCCATCCCGATACAGGGCAAAACATCTATGCACTGACCGGTCCCTTCGGTCCGTACCTCCAGCTGGGGGAGCAGGAGGAGGACAAAAAACCCAAGAGGATAAGCCTGGGGAAAAAGACCGACCCGTCTTCCATCGATCTTGCCTACGCCCTGAGGTTGCTCTCCCTGCCCCGGGAGATCGGCACCGACCCGGAAACCGGCAAACCGGTTCGCGCGGGATTGGGCCGGTTCGGACCCTACGTGGAGAGGGCCCGGGTTTTTTCCAGCGTCCAGAC
>DAOWLV010000145.1 GCA_030643455.1 Candidatus Krumholzibacteriia bacterium
ACCAAGGTGAGCCGGGAACTGGTCATCTTCGTGACGCCGACCATCGTCACCGATGGGTACATGGAGCGGGACAGGATTCTCGAGGAATCCGAAATCATCTATTCGCCCGAACAGGTCTCGAACATCAATTTGAACTAGACTGCATAGTTCACCGGTTTTCCGGATCCTTGCCCCCCGGGGATTGTTCCCCGGGGGGCATTGTATTAGGATGGGGGCATGTGGACCTCATTCATCGGCTTCATGGCCAGCGGAAAATCGACCCTGACCCGCAGGCTCCAGGCCACCACCAACCGTCCGGCCGGCTTTCTCGACGAGATCATCGTCGAGAAAGCCGGCTGTTCTGTTGCCGAGATCTTCTCCGCCGGCGGCGAGGAGGCCTTTCGGGAGCAGGAACTGGCCGCTCTGCGCGGGCTGGATCCGGTCCGGAATCTCGTGCTGGACACCGGCGGCGGAATCATCCACACGGCGTCCGCGGTGGAGTTGCTACGGGAGCGGGGGGTGGTCATCTGGCTGGATGCGTCCTGGGACGTGACCCGTTCACGTCTGAAAGCGGAACCCTCACCCGAGCGACCCCTGATCGGCAAGCTGGGTTGGGCGGGTCTGGAGGAACTTTTCCGTCGTCGTCGGCCTCTTTATGCCGCGGCAGCCGATTTTCGACTGCGCAGCGGCGATCTGGAAGGTGCAGAGCTCGCCAGGATCTCCAGGCTGCGCAGCCTGATCTGGGAACGCAGGCAACAAGGCGGGACGCGATGAGGGTCATCTCCGGGCGCTGGAAGGGCCGCCGTCTGAAATCTCCCGACGGAAACGCGGTCAGGCCCACCACGGATCGGGTCAAGGAAGCCCTGTTCAACATCCTGGGCCCCGACGTTGCCGATTGCCTGTTCCTGGACCTCTGTTGCGGCGCGGGTGGGCTGGGAATCGAGGCCCTGAGCAGGGGAGCCGCCGCCGGGGTGTTCATTGACCTGTCCCGGCGGAGCCTTGCTCATGTCCGCGAGAATCTGGACTCCTGCGGTGCCGGAAGGGATGTTGCCCAGCTGATCTGCACCGATGCCGTAGCCTGGCTGGCCCGCTGGAGACCGGCCGACCATTCCAGGCGATGGGTGCTGGTGGCGGATCCGCCCTACCGCAGTTCGGCCGCCGCTGCTATCATGAAGGAACTGGAGAGGTTGGCGGAAGCCCCCGGGTTCCTGGCGGGGGTCATCGAGCATGGATCCCGCACCCCGGACCTGCCGACGGCAACATCGGGCCGCCTCGCCTGGCAGACCCGCCGGTACGGGGAGAGTTTTTTGGCCGTGGCCCGTGGTGTGATGCCTGCCGGCCCGCAGGAAGGGGAGTGACCGTGGAGCGACATGTGCTGTACCCGGGATCTTTCGACCCGGTGACGCTGGGTCACATCGACATCATCAAGAGGGCCTTGAAGCTCTTCGACAAGGTGACGGTCGTGGTGGTCAAGGTCGGGAAGGCGGATTTGCTGGAAATCGACGAGCGTGTCCATCTCTTCCGGGAATCGGTGAAGGGGCTCGGCAAAGTGGAAGTCCATCCCTTCGACGGGCTGCTGGTGGACGAGGTGTCCAAATACGGGGCCGACGCGGTCATCCGGGGCATCAGGACGCAGGGGGACTACGAACACGAGTGGAGTCTGGCCGGGATCAACGCCCTGCTGGCGTCGGACATCGAGTACATCTACCTGCTGGCCCGTCCGGACATGGCGGCGGTGAGCAGCACCCTGGTGCGGGATGTCATCCGTCATGGCGGCCCGCTGGAAAAACTGGTTCCCGCGGTGGTTGTCAAGGCCCTGGCCGGCCGCAAATTTTGACGTTTTCCGACTGACCGTTAACCACGATTGGCACTTTCCGGAGGATCGGGTCCGTGTTTCTGGATATCGCAACCATCAAGCTGGAGTCAGGCAAGGGGGGAGACGGCTGCGTATCCACCCGCAGGGAAAAGTACATGCCTCGCGGCGGACCCGACGGCGGCAATGGAGGAACCGGGGGATCGGTCTGGTTGGAAGCAACGGACGAAATGTCGACCCTGTTGGATTTTCGCTACCGGCGCCACTACAAGGCCGCACCCGGCAAAGCCGGCGGGGGAAACCGCCGCTCGGGACCCGACGGCCAGGATGTGACCCTGCTTGTACCCTGTGGAACGGCCTTCTACGACGAGGCCGACGATAATCTGCTCGTGGATCTTCTCGAACATGGCCAGAGGTACTTGGTGGCGCCCGGAGGCAGGGGTGGCAAGGGAAACTGGGAATTCCGCAATGCCCGCAACCAGACGCCCATGCATGCCCAGTCCGGCCGGCCGGGACGGCAGATCACTGTCCGGCTGGAATTGAAGCTCATTGCCGACATCGGCCTGGTAGGCGAACCGAACGCGGGCAAGAGTACCCTGCTCTCGGTGGTGACCGCGGCTCGTCCCAAGGTTGCCGACTATCCCTTCACCACCCTGGTGCCCAACCTGGGGATCGTGGACCTGGGTGATTTCAACAGCTGCACCCTGGCTGATATTCCCGGCCTGATCGAGGGGGCAGCAGAAGGCAAGGGGCTCGGGCACGAATTTCTCCGGCATGTCGAGAGGACGCGGGCCCTGCTCTTGCTAGTTGATCCGTCCCTGGAAGCGCCACGTCGGGCTCTGGATGTCCTGCGGGTGGAGTTGAAACGGCACGGCCAACGGCTGGCGGAATTACCTTTCGCGGTTCTGGTGACCAAGCAGGACCTGCTGGATGAAACCGGTGCAGCCGAAGCTTTGGCCATGGTCCGCCAGTGGGGCCAGGACCACGGGGCCCTCGAGGTATTGCCCATCTCTTCAGCCACAGGCCAGGGCTTGGGGGATTTGAAAAAGCTTTTATTGAGGCTTTACCGCATAAATTCACCGGAAAACGTTGATTAAAAACAACTTGAACGTCCTCCCGGTTTGGATTTTTGAAATTGACCAGACTCCGAACCAGCGTGCGCCGTCCGCAACCTGAGGAACACCATCTCAAACCTGGTCATCCCCACTGGCCGAAGCTGTTGGACCAGACCAATGATCCACCAGCGGTAATCCATGTCTGCGGCAATCTGCCAGTCCTGAATGCACCCTCCATCGCCATTGTGGGTACCCGCAGGGCCACCGCTCGCGGCCTGGCCGTTACCCGGGCTATCGCCGCGGAGTTGGCCGCTCACGGCTGGGTCATTGTCAGCGGCCTGGCACTGGGCATCGATGGCGAGGCCCATCGTGGCGCCCTGTCGGTTCAGGGCAGGAGCGTGGGAGTCATGGCCACCGGGAGCGACAGGATGTATCCCACCGCGCACCGCAGCCTGAGGGGGAGGTTGGAAGCAGATGGTTGCACCCTGACGGAATTCGAACCGGGCACGCCACCGCTGAAACACCATTTCCCCAGGCGCAACCGTTTGATCGCCGGCCTGGCCCGGGGGGTGATCGTTGTGGAAGCCCCCCGCAAGAGCGGAGCCATGCTGACGGCCATGCTGGCCCTGGACTACAATCGGGAGGTCTTCGCGGTGCCCGGACCGGTGGACCTGGAAACCAGCCGCGGTTGTCACCACCTCCTGCGCGAAGGTGCCCATTTGCTGGAAAGCGTCGCCGACGTCACCCGCGTGCTGGGCAAACCTGATTCCAGGCTGGACCCGATCATGGATCCGGCCCTGGAAATGAAGGCCGAAATTCCCCAACCGATTCCGGGCAGCGCCGCATGCTGGATCATGGATCGGATCGATCTTGAAGGAGTATCGCGCGACCGCTTGCGGGAGAGGTGGCCAGGGGCCGAGGATTCCTGGCAGGAGGGTCTGCTGGCCCTGGAACTGGCCGGTCTGATCCGAAGGTTGCCCGGGGGACGACTTGCCCGTAGAATCTGGTCTGGATGATGACCCGCTTCCACATGGAGTTTCACGATGACCTCCCGGCCTCGGCAGTTGCTGGATTACAGCCTGCTTTACCTCCTTTTCCTGCTGGCTCGTCCCTTGCCCCGGGGTTTCCTGCTGGCCATCGGGAGAGGCCTGGGGACTTTTGTCTGGAAGGTCGTCGGATTCCGCCGAAAAGTTGTTCTGGACAATATGCACCACGCCTTCGGCGGGGAAATGGATGAACAGGAGCTGAGGGAACTGGCTCATGCCTTCTACCGGAACCTCGGCATGACCCTGATGGAATTCCTGGCCTTCCCCGGGTTGAAGAAGGACGACTTCATTGACCTGGTCGAGATCAGGAACAAGGAGCATTATACGCGGTTGGTCGCCGAGGGTGGAGGAGCCCTGCTCGTCTCTGGTCATTTCGGCAACTGGGAGATGATGGGTGCCCGGGTGGCGGCGGAAGGGCAGAAGGTGAGCTTCATAGTCAAGGAGCAGACCAATTCCCGGGTGGACCGCATCCAGAACGACATCCGTCACCGGGCCGGGATCGGAACCATCCGTGCCGGGGGCTCCTCGATAAGGGAAATGATCCGGGCCCTGCGCCGGGGGGAATTGATCGGCCTGGTCGGGGACCAGGATGCCGGACCTGAAGGCTACTTCACCGATTTTCTGGGCCGGCAGGCCTCGGTTTTCCGGGGCACCGCCTATTTTGCCTGGAAGCTCAAGGTCCCCATCATCACCGGGTTCATCTTCAGGCAGCCCGACGGGCGCCACATCATGGAGGTGGATCCTCCGTTCGCGGCCGAACCGGATTGGGACGAGGAAACGGCCGTGGCCCGCCTGACCGAGATCCACGTGGCACGTCTGGAGGCGGCCATCCGCAAGGCGCCGGAGCAATATTTCTGGCTCCATCGCCGCTGGAAGACGCGACCTGCGGGTGAATGAACCGGCAGGTCGTTTCTCAGCCGGCCTGGAACCCGATGTTCTGGTTGGCTTCTCCCTGGCCGGCCAGTTTGATTTCCCCATGGGTCCCTTCGAAACGCTCGATGTTCACCGTGAGGGATTTCTGCAGGGCCTTGGCCGACTGGGGGGTCATGATGATCCGCGCATGGACCTTGCTCTTGGCCATCCCGGGAACCAGGCGGGCGAAATCGAGTATGAATTCCGCCGGACTGTGGGAGATCAGGGTCAGATTCGAGTAGATTCCTTCTGCTTCCTTTTCACCCAGGTCCAGGGTGATACGCTGCTGGGGGGGCTTGTTTTCCATGGGATCTCCTTGGTCGAATTGACACCCGGGACCGGGGGTGGTAGCTTCCCTCGCACGGTCCATGTCGGCCGCTGACCGCCAGTCCCGGCTTATACATTCACTGCCCAACAAAGAAGGGGCCATGAGCCCGAAATACAAGGACATCATTGACAGTTTATCCGGCCAGCGGTTGGCCGTTATCGGCGACAGCATGCTCGACCGGTTCCTGTGGGGCCGGGTCGACCGCATCAGTCCGGAAGCTCCGGTCCCCGTGGTTCGCCTCGAAAGCGAGACCACCAAACTCGGTGGCGCCGCCAACGTGGCGGCCAATATCTGCGCCCTGGGGGCGCAAGCGGTCCTGTTCGGGTTGTGCGGCAAGGACGAGGCCGCCGGTCAGTTGAAGAACCTGCTTGCCGAGCGGGGCATCGATCCGGCTGGTCTGATAGAGACGGAAACCCGCCCTACCACCATAAAGACCCGTATCCTGGCCCACAACCAGCAAGTGGTTCGCACCGATCGCGAAGACGACCGGCCGGTGGACGGATCGCTGGTCGAATTGCTGGTCTCCAGGCTGGAGGAGAATGGCCCCTTTGACGGGTTTGTCCTGAGCGACTATGGCAAGGGCCTGCTGACCGACGAGGCCCTGGCGGCCTTCATCGCCGCTGGCCAGGCCATGGGGATTCCCCTGGTGGTCGATCCCAAGAAGGGGGATTACAGCCAGTACCGCGGGGTGACATCCTTGACCCCGAACCAGAAAGAAGCTGAACAGGCCTGCGCCATGAGCATCACCGATGAAGCAAGCCTCAAATCCGCGGGTGCAAAACTCCTCGACCGCACGGAAGCGGATGCCGTCCTGATCACCCGCGGGGAACACGGCATGGCCCTGTTTCAAAAGGATGGAGCAGAACACCACTTGGCCACCGAGGCGACCACGGTCTACGACGTCACCGGAGCGGGGGACACGGTCATCGCCGTCTACACGGCCGTCCTGTCCGCCGGCGCAGCTTTTTCCGAGGCTGCCGATCTGGCCAATCACGCGGCGGGTCTGGCCGTCCGCGAACTGGGTACGGCCACCGTGACGGCCTCCCAGTTGGCCGACGCCCTGAACGAAAAGGACCAGGACTGATGGGGGGCTTTCCGCGGGGTGAAATCCTGGGTCGGGACCAGCTGCGTCAGTGGGAGCAGGCCGTCCACGCCGCAGGCCGCACCATCGCCTTCACCAACGGTTGCTTTGATCTTCTCCACAGCGGCCATCTGGCCAGCCTGACCCAGGCGGCCGAAAACGCCGACGAACTGGTCGTGGCCCTCAATGACGACGCATCTGTCCGGCAACTCAAGGGTCCTGGACGTCCCCTTTTGCCCGAGGCGGATCGCGCCGCACTGATTGCCGCCTTGCGGCCTGTTTCGGTGGTAACTATTTTTGCCGAGCCTACACCGCTGGAGACGATTCTCCAGATCAGGCCCGACGTGCTCGTCAAGGGGTCCGAGTACACCGAAGAGGACATCGTGGGAGCTCCGGAAGTGAAATCCTGGGGCGGCCGCGTCGTTCGCGTGCCGATGGTGCCCGGCTGGTCGACCTCGCAGATCATCGAAGCGATCAGGCAACTTCCCTGAGCGGTCCGGTGGTCCATCCAGTACAACAGAGCCCCTTGCGGGCTTCAAGGAGTCGTCATGAGCAGGATCAAGGTCATCATCCTCGGCGCCGCAGGCCGAGATTTCCACAATTTCAATTGTGTTTACAGGGACAACGAAGCCTATGAAGTGGTGGCCTTCACCGCCACCCAGATCCCCGATATCGATGGCCGGAAGTACCCCGCCGAACTTGCAGGTGATCTGTATCCCGCAGGAATTCCCATCGAGGACGAATCAAACCTGATCGACCTGATCGCCAAGTTCGATCCTGACATGTGCGTCATGTCCTACAGTGACCGCTCCTACCAGCAGGTGATGAGCCTGGCGTCGATCGTCAATGCCGCGGGCGTCGATTTCACCATGCTGGGCGAACGGGAAAACCAGATCAAGAGCACCAAGCCCGTCATCAGCGTGGGCGCCGTGCGGACCGGCTGCGGCAAGAGCCAGACCAGCCGGCGTATCTGCGAGATCCTCCGGGCCGCCGGCAAGAAGGTCGTGGCCATTCGCCATCCGATGCCCTACGGCGACCTGGTGGCCCAGAAGGTCCAGCGCTTTGCCGAACTCGCGGACCTGGAGAAACACAAGTGCACCATCGAGGAGATGGAGGAGTACGAGCCCCACATCGCTGCCGGCGGGGTGATCTACTCGGGCGTCGACTACGAAGCCATTCTGCGAGAGGCCGAAAAGGAAGCCGACATCATCCTGTGGGACGGCGGGAACAACGACACTCCTTTCTACCAGAGCGATCTGCACATCGTGGTTGCGGATCCCCACCGGCCAGGTCATGAAATGAGTTATTTCCCC
>DAOWLV010000103.1 GCA_030643455.1 Candidatus Krumholzibacteriia bacterium
GCACGGGAGAGATTCCTCACCTTGGTGATGAAACCGGTGCGCTCGGTCACCGAGATGGCCCCGCGCGCCTCGAGAACGTTGAAGATGTGGCTGCACTTGATGACGGCGTCGTAGCCGGGATGGACGAGGCCAGCTTCCAGCAGGGTCCTGGCTTCTATTTCCTTCTCGTCGAAATGCCGGCGGTACATGGCAATGTCCGCATGTTCGAAATTGAAAGCGGAGTATTCCTTTTCGTACTGCCCCATCACCTCTTCCCAGGTCAGGCCCCCTCCCCAGAGGATGTCCTTCAGATGATCCACTTCCTGGATGAACATGCACAATCTCAGCAGGCCATAGGTGAGCTCCACCGACACGGGCTTGCAGCGCACTCCTCCCACCTGCTGGAAGTAGGTGAACTGGGACACCTCCATCCCGTCGAGCCAAACCTCCCACCCCAGTCCGGCGGCGCCCAGGGTTGGTGATTCCCAATCATCCTCCACGAAACGGATATCGTGCTCGGCCGGGTTGATCCCGAGGGAGCGCAGGGATTCCAGGTACAGTTCCTGGCTATTGGAGGGATTGGGTTTGAGGATGACCTGGTACTGCAGAAACTGGTGGACCCGGTTGGGATTTTCGAGGTAACGGCCGTCCTTGGGCCTCTTGCTCGGCTCGACGTGGGCCACTTTCCATGGTTCCGGACCCAGGGCCCGCAAAAAGGTGTTGGGATTGAAGGTTCCGGCACCTACCTCGCTGTTATAGGGCTGCACGATCACACAGCCGTAGTCACTCCAGAACTTCTGGAGATTGGCGATCATCTGCTGGTATTCCATCATTCTGTGCTGTCCTTTCCCACTCGCAACAGTTCCAGTGCCGCCGGCAAACGATAACCTGGCAGGTGGTAACCCAGGAATCTGTGCAGAAGTGCGCCCAGTTCGCGGCGCATCGGGCGGGGCAGGGCCGGCCCCTCGATTCCCGTGCCGTTCAGATCGATCCCCGTCCGGGACATGTCCCCCAGATGGTCCAGAGCTGCTTCCCCGATGGGCCATCCACCGTTCAAACCATCCCGCAGGACACAGGCGCCGCAGATGATTCCCCCTTCGGCCGGGTTGAACCGCAAACCGGGAATTTCCAGTTCCGCGCGGGACCGGCCGCAGGCAACGCAGGCCGATACCTCGGGAGCCATTCCGTGCCGGGCCAGCATTTCCCATTCGAAGGCAAAAAAGAGCAGGGCCATCCGGGTGCAGGACCGGGACGATAACATCCTCACGAAGTGTCCGCAAACGGCAAACAGATCCCCCGTCGCTTCGGTATCACCGCCGTGAGGGCCACCCCCTCCCAGTGGACGGCAACGGTCCATGAGTTCGAGTGCGCCCAGAAGGTAAGCCGACCTCTCCAGGGACGCGCCATCAGCCATGGGGTCCAGATCCACTTCACCACCCCGCAGAAACTGAAGCTCCCGCTTTGGATCCAGGCTGAATTCGACTGTCACCAATCGTCCGGGTTCGATCAGGGGCCGAAGCCTGGACCGCGAACTCCGGGCTGCCTTGGCGATCACCTTTATGTATCCGTGATCACGGGTCAGCAGGGAAACCACGGCGCTGGTCTCCCCGCAGGGCCAGGCGCGCAGAACCAGGGCCTCGGTGCTGGCCGCCGGGCGGGACATGACTCCCATGGTCACACTCCGCGACCGAGACTCAACATCAGGGTGGCCAAGCCCAGATAGATGACCATGCTGACGAAGTCGTTGGCGGTGGTGATGAAGGGCCCGGTGGCGACGGCGGGATCGATGCCGAAACGATGCAACATCAGGGGGATTCCCGAGCCTGCCATGGCTGCGAAAAGAACGACCAGCAACATGGACAGACTCAGCACGAAGGACAGGTTGGCGTCTCCGCTGACCAGCCAGGAAATCAGATAGATGAACGCGGCCACGGCCACTCCGGTCATGAAGGCCGTGCCGAGTTCGCGCATCAGATGGCGGCCGAGGTGGTAGAAATCCACCTCGCCGGTGGCCAATCCCCGCACGACGACTGAAGAAGTCTGGATGCCGATGTTGCCGGCGGTGGCCATGATCATAGGAATGTAGAAGGTCAAAGCCACCATGGATTCGAGGCTCTGCTCGTAATGGGACATGACCAGAACGGCGCCGAGCTGGCCGAGCAACGCACCCAGCAACCAGGGCAGCCGGGACCGTGCCACCCGGAAGCTGGACTGCTCTCCGAATTCCTCCTTGCTCACTCCGGCCAGACGGGAAATATCCTCGGTGGCCTCATCCTCCATGACGTCCAGAATGTCATCGGCGGTGATGCGACCCACCATCCTCATGCGGCTGTCCACCACGGGCAGTGAAATCAGGTCGTGGGTCTGGAAGAAGCCGGCCACCTCTTCCTGATCGAGATCCACCTCCACGTAAAGAGGATCCGCCTCCATCACTTCCATGATCGAAGTACCGGGTTCAGTGATCAGCAGGCTGATCAGGGGCAATCGGCCGACCAGGTGCCCCCTATGGTCCAGAACGTAGACGAAATGGGTTTCAGCGAGGTCGTCCTCATCGAGTTCACGGAGGGCCGCCACCGCTTCGCCCGCGGTCTGGCTCTCGGTACAGGTGGCGAATTCCTTGCCCATGAGGCCACCGGCGGTTTCCGGCGGGTACTGCAGGAGGTCCGCGACCTCGCTCCGTTCGGTCTCCTCCATCGCCGCCAGCACCTCGGCGGCCTGTTCGGCTTCCAGTTCGCCGATCACGTCCGCGGCTTCGTCGGAAGGCATCTCCTCGATGATGTCCGCGATCTCGGCAATGTCCAGCAGGGTGAACAGGGCGCTCTGGCTGCGGTTGTCGATTTCGCTGAGGACCTCCGCCAAAGGGTCCGGCGGCAGCATCTTCAGGATACGCGCCGTGTCCTCCACACTCATCGGGCGCAGGACCTCGGACAGGTCGCCGGGACTCAGCCCCATGGCGAGATCACGCAGCGATTCGGAGGCATCTTCGCCCAGCAGCCTTTGGAATTTCAGCTCCAGGGAATGGCGTTCGGCGTCCAGGTTCGTGGGATCCAGAACCATTTCTTCCGTCTTATCCAGGTCCGGGCTGTCTGGAGTCCTGTCCGTCACTGTTCCAGGTCCTTTCCGGGAATGCCGTCAGGCGGTGTCGTTCCCACCGGGTCGACGAGCTGCCGGGAACAGTCACTGACCAGCTGGGCCTGTGCGTGGGTCATGATGGAGCCGCCGGAGACGATGAGCTTGATTGCCTCTTCCACGGGGATCCCCAGTTCCACCAGTTCCTCGCGCGGCACCAGGAGCATGAAACCGGAGGTGGGGTTCGGGGCCGTTGGCAAAAAGACGTTGACCAGCCGGTGCTCCGGTTCATCCTGGGTCACGAATCCGATGGAATACAGACCTTGCCGGGGATAGGCGAACAGCACCACCTTCTGGAAGGCTGTCCGGCGATCCCGCAGAAAGACTTCGGAAATCTGCTTGATCGCGGAAAAAACGCCCTTCACCACGGGAATCTGTTCGAAGAACCGCTCCAGGACACGGAAAAAGGCAATGCCGATCAGGTTGCGGGTGAACAGACCGACCAGGGTGATCAACAGCACAAAAGCTACCACCCCGAAAAAGGTCAGCAGAAATTCCGGATAGGTATCGGTGATCGCGGGGATCCGCTGCAGCCAGGGCCGCATCGTCGTGCTGATCAAGACGTAGAATCGCCAGAGGATCCAGGAGGTGATGACCAGCGGCGTGATGGCCAGCAGCCCGGTCAGAAAGTGTCTTTGCAGGAATCTATACATGGCGCCATTCCCCGCTGAAGATGGGCGGTGCTCCGCGCAGGCCCCTCATTCCTCATTCCTCCGGTGGAACCCGGGCATGGGCCCGGCGGCCTTCAGCAGAACCCGCAGGATTCTCTGGTCGGCCACGTCCTCCACCTGAACCACAAAATTCGCCACTTCGACCTGGTCGCCCTTTTGGGGCACGTTCCCCGCCGCCTCGTAGATCAGGCCCCCCAGGGTCTCACTGGTCTCGATACCATCGGCTTCCCCGAAAGTGACCCCCAGAATCTCCTCCAGGTCCTCGAGATTGATCTTCGGGTCCAGCCGAACGGTCGAGTCGTCAACCCAGGTGAGCAGCTTCTCTTCCGCGTCGAATTCATCTTCGATCTCACCCACGATTTCCTCGATCACATCCTCGAGGGTCACCAGTCCGGCGGTCCCTCCGTATTCATCGATCACCACCGCCATGTGGATGCGCTTGCTCCGGAATTCGTCAAGCACCTCGTCGATCTTCTTGCTCTCGGGAATGTAATAGGCAGGCCGCACCAGGTTCTTCAGACTGAATTCCCCACCCGCGAATCCTTCATCCCGGAAGAGTTTCAGCAGGTCCTTCGAGTAGAGGATACCAACCACCTTGTCGACACTTCCCTCGTACACCGGCACCCGTGAATGGCCGCTGGCCAGGAGTGAAGACATGGTCCCGGTCAGATCCGAATCCCCGTCCAGGGCCACCATGTCTATTCGTGGGATCATGATCTCCCGTACGGCCGTGTCATGAAAGGCGAAGATGCTGTGGATCATCTCCCTTTCGTCCTCGTCGAGCATGACGTTTTCACCGTCCACCTTGATGAGGCTGCGAATCTCACCGGCCGACAGATGGGGCTGCATCTCGGCCGTCCACAGGGTATCGTCCAGCTTATCCATGACCAGCAGCATCAGGGTGGTCCAGGGCCGCAACAGCAAGGCCACCGGGTAGATCAACGTGCCCACGATCCGGGCGTAGGTCAATGCGGTGCCGGCGGCCAGCATCTTGAATACCAGCCCACCCAGGCTCCAACCCAGCAGGGCGGTTGCTGCAAACATCAGGTGGAACATTGGATCCAGAACGCCGGTCCACAGGTGGGACAGGAAATTGCCCCAGGAGAAGGCGCCCACCAGGGTAAAGATCAGGTACAGGGTCCCGGTGGTCACCTGGAAGCGACGATCGTTCTCGAGATAGTCCCGCAGGATCGGCCCAAGGGTATCGGTATCCAGCAACCCGTTGCGATACAGGCCACTGATCCTGTAATGGGCGGTCATCAGCCCGCCCATGAACATTGCGCCCAGCCAGGAACCTGCCGTCAGCAGGATGGTTCCGGTGGCTCCAGCCAATCCAGCACCCGTGCCTTCCATCAGTGGGTCAACTCCTTTCGCGAAGAGGATGGGGCAAGCCTCGGGCCGAGAGAATCTCCTTCTCGACCGCCTGCATGGCCACGGTCTCCGCTTCACTTTCGTGATCCCAACCCAGAATATGCAGGATTCCGTGGACCACCAGCAGGGGAATCTCGTGTTCCAGGGGCCACCCCTTCCGGCGGCACCTTTCGGTGACGAACCAGGGGGCCAGCACAACTTCCCCCACTGCCCCGGTGGTGCCATTCTCAGGGGCCACCGGGAAGGTGTCCAGCCACAGATTGGTGAAAGCGCGGCCCTGGCCACCGACCAGGTCGGGTCGGCCGGGCCCGGCGTCCCGGAGGTAGGAAAAGGAAAGGACGTCGGTCACGCCCGCGGTTTTCCTGAAATCCTCGTTCAATCCGGCCATGGCCTCGTCGTCCACCAGCACCACGTCGACGGCCCAGCCGGGTTGGCCGAGAGGCTCCGCCAGCCCGGCCAGCAGATCCTTTCGGAACCGTTCGTCAAAGTCTTCGAACATTACGGTTTCCGGTCCGGCCCTCCGGTCCACCCACTCCAGGATCACAGCCCGGCCTTCCGTTCACCTCGGCGTTCGGGAACCCGATCCCCGTCCCGGTCCCTCTGGCCGGGATAGACAATGCGGGCGTGGTGGATTCCCGTCAGCAGGGGAATGAAGGACTCACGGATGTCGGCCAGGTCGCTGAGGGTCAGCCCGGATTCATCCATTTCCCCACTCAGCATGCGCTTGTCGATGATCTGTTTGGTGACTTCCCTGATCCGGCTGGGAGTGGGTTTTGCCAGGGCCCGGGTGGCGGCCTCCACAGCGTCGGCCAGCATCAGGATTCCGGTTTCCCGCGAACGGGGTTTGGGTCCGGGGTAGCGAAAATCGTCCACCTTCACCGTTTCATTGCCCTCACCCTCGAGGGCCTTGTGGTAAAAATATTCCATCACCAGAGTGCCGTGGTGTTCGGGAATGAAATCGATGATCATCTGGGGCAAGCGCCATTTACGGGCCAATTCCATCCCATCCTTGACGTGGGCGGCAATCACAAGGGCACTCATGCTCGGACTCAATTCGTCGTGCTTGTTGAACTCGGGACGCTGGTTTTCCACGTAGTACTCGGGCTTCTCCATCTTGCCGATGTCGTGAAACAGGGCCCCCACCCTGGTCAACAGGGCGTTGGCGTCTATGGCCCGGGCGGCATGTTCGGCGAGTTGCCCCACGACCTGGCTGTGGTGGTACGTGCCCTGGGCCTCCAGGGCCATCCGCTTCAGGAGGGGATGGTTCAGATCCGAGAGTTCGAGCAGGGTCAGATCGGAGCATACACCCACCGGAGGCTCTATGACCGGCAGCAGAAAAAGCCCGAAGGCCACCAGCAGAACCGGCGTGAAGAGACTCACCAGATAGATGTGGCCACCCCCTCCTTCAGGGCCGAAGGAATCCGCACCCAGGAGAAAGACCAGGGTCACCGACAGGGCGGTCAGCAGCAGGATGGCCTGGTAGAACTGGCTTCGCTTCTGGATCCGTCGCACGGACACCACCGTCACCATGCCCAGGATGTACCAGGTGAAGATGCTGCCAGGTGCGACCCCCGGCAGGAAGGCCAGCAGCGTCACTCCCAGCAGGGTCGTGGTGTAGCCCACCCGGTCCTTGAACAGCACGGTGGCAAACAGGGACAGCAGAATCACCGGCACCGCCAGAGGCCCCAGAGCCGGGCGGCTCAAAGCGAACGAGGCGCCGCCCAGATAGACGGCCACGATCACGGTCAAGGCAATCAGGAATCTCAGGCTACGCAGGCGGTCCGGAAAATGAATGAAGGCCAGCCAGCCGAACAGGGCCAGGGTCACGGCCACCAGAAACCCCCTGATGATGAAGCGCGACACGCGCCTGGGGCCGTCGTCGCCCCCACCCAGATCCAGCAGCAGGCCTCGCAACTGCTCCAGGTACAGGGCCTGCTGTTCGGTGACCCGAACCCCCTGGTCTACGATGCGTTCGTTGCGCAGGAATTCCTTGGTCGTCGGCACCGACTCCCTGGCCGCGTCCTGCCGTCTGCGGGTCTCGGCGGCGTCGTAGGTGAGGTTGGGAGAAATGAACGGCCGCATCACACTGGCTGCGTAACTGGCTTCCAGGGAATTCATTCCCACCACCACAAGTTCGGTGGACAGTCTCTTCTCGAGGTTGGCCGGCACTGTGATCTTGCCCAGGCCGTGGAGGGTTTCGGCCTGAGGAGTCAGGATGACGATCCGGTCATATTTCCCCACCGGAAGCATGTCTGCCACACCATCCCGCATCACGCGGGACCAGGCCCGCTGCAGCCGGTTGACCAGGGAATCGGGTTCCTCCGTGGCAAGCAGGCGGGAAACCTCGTCCGGACGCGCGGTGGGATACTGGAGAACCAACATCCCGACCTTTTCCTCCAACCCGGCGGAGGTGTCGGCCAGGACATCGGTCAAGGCATCGAGCAGGAGTTCCATCCTGGCGTCGCGGGGCCGGCCCGAACCCGGTTCGCCCTTGCGCAGGACCGGAGGTTCGACCACCACTCTTTCGAGGCGTTGCATCTGGACATCGCGGTCCAGCACGGGAGCGTCAAAGAAAAAGGGAGCCCGGATTTCCGTTTCCGCAATCTGGCCGGCCTCGGGAAAATCCGTCGACAGACGGGGCACCGGGAGAAAAAGAACCAGATGCAGGATCAGCAGCGCCAGTCCCAGGCCAAAGACCCAGGTCAGCGAACGGTCCGCCCCGGAGGCCTCACCTTTGCCGGAGGATTTCCCAGCGGATTTTCCGGGGGTCTTGCCCGAGGACTTGCCGGCAGTCCTACCAGTGGTTCGTCCCTCGCGGGCCGAACCGTCCGGGGCCATCCATTCCCGCAAGCGCAGCCACCACTTGGCCATGATCCGTCCTTCCGTCGGTCAGTCACCATCCGTGGTCACGCCCGCGGCCTCGAAGGCGTCCACTATCCTGCGGACCAGGGGATGCCGCACGACATCCCGGCCGTCCAAATCAACGAACTCTACACCTTGGGTATCGCGAAGGATGTCCCGCACCAGGATCAGCCCGGACTGCCGTTTGTCCGGAAGATCGATCTGGGTGATGTCGCCCGTGACCACCGCCTTGGACTGGACGCCAAGCCGGGTCAGGAACATCTTCATCTGCCCCAGGGTTGTATTCTGGGCCTCGTCCAGGATAACGAAGGCGTTGTTCAGCGTGCGGCCGCGCATGTACGCCAGCGGCGAGGCCTCGATGATCCCGCTGGACATGTATCGAGCGACCTTGGCCGCCCCGGTGATATCCGACAGGGCATCGTACAGGGGCCGCAGGTAGGGATTGATCTTGTCCTGTAGATCTCCCGGAAGGAAACCCAGCTGTTCCCCCGCCTCGACCGCCGGCCGGACCAGGACGATCCGGTCGACCAGCTGCCTCTTCAGGTAATCCATGGCCATGACCACGGCCAGGAAGGTCTTGCCGGTTCCCGCCGGACCCACCGAAAACACCACGTCGTAATCGTGCACGGCCTTCACATAGGCCTGCTGGCCGACGGTCTTGACCCGCACGGCCTTCCGGCTGCCGCTGGCGAACAACAGGGGCTCTGCGCCCTGGAGAAGGTTCGATTCCAGTTCCTGCTTGCCTGCCCGCTGCTCCCACAGATAACGCAGGGTCACGCTGTCCACGAGCTGTCCTTGCCGCACCCGCTCCACGAGGTCTTCCAGGACTTCGCGGACCACCTCCAGGCGCTGGCCGGGTCCGTGCATCACCAGGCGGTCCTTCCGCACGGTCAAGGTGCCCCCGAATTTTTCCTCGAGAAACCGGAGGTTGGCATCTCGTGGGCCAAGCAAGCCGAGCTGATCGATACCTTCGAGATCCAGGGTCGC
>DAOWLV010000446.1 GCA_030643455.1 Candidatus Krumholzibacteriia bacterium
CAACCGTCGAGCGAACCCTCCAGCGGAAAGGACAGAAAAACCCGGCAGCCACGACCGGGCTTGGAATCCACGAGCATCCGCCCGTTCAGGACTCGCAGGCGTTCACGGATACTGAACAGACCGACACCCCTGGTATCACCTGGGTCGGGAACCCGCGACTCTTCCCGGACAACATCGAATCCATGGCCGTCGTCCTCGACCAGAATGGTCAGGAAATGATGGATGTAATCCAGGCTGACGGTGACTTCATCGGCTTCGGAATGTTTGGTGACATTGGCCAGAAGCTCCCGAATGCAGTGATAGACCATGGACCGGACATCTTCGGGAACGTCCACCCGGTCTCCTTCGGAAACGAGCCGGCACCTTATTCCTGTCCGTTCGAAAAAATGGCGCACCAGCCAGTCGAGAGCCTCCTCGAGACCCATTTCGTAGAGCACTGGTGGAAAAAGTTCGAAAGACAGGTTGCGGGCGTCCTGCATGGTGCGGTCCAGGATGTCCATGACCTCCTGGACGATTTCCTGGGGATTTTCGACCTTGTCGGGGTACTTCAACAAGGTGACCTTGGCCCGGATGCCGAACAACTGCTGGGCCAGGCCGTCGTGGATCGCCGAAGCCAGTTCCCGACGCTGTCGGTCCTCGACCAGCGCAAGGTGGTGGTTCAGGACCCGCAAGCGGTTCTGATACTCCAGCAACTTGAGCCGGTCCCTCTCTTGCCGCGAGTCGGCTGTTGCGGGGACTTCATCTTCCCAGGAAGCGGCCGGGGACAAGAGCAGCTTCCGCATTTCCCGCATTTTCCGGCGGATAAGACTCCTCTGGATCAAACCGTAACCCAGACCGGTTACTCCGAGCAGTACAAGGGCCAAGGGAACAGGATCCAGGAGGGTATCAGTCATTACGGAAAGCCTGGTCCCACCGATCCTCGGGATCGTCGAAGACAACGTTGTCGGGATCAAAATCCTGACCAAGGCCGGACCCGAGAATCTCGGCACAAGCCGCCGGTCCCCCACTATCTTCACCGGGGCAAGGGCCTTCTCCCGCCAGACAACGGGGCAGCACCAGATCCTGATCGTGGGGCAAGGCGGCCTCGAACAGAATTTCGTGCTGCCATTCATCCCCGAAATCGTAGGTATAAAGAGCGGGCAGCGAGCCTGGTTTCAGGTACCGTGTGACCCTGTGCTCCCAACCGGGAAGTACCTCGTCCACACCATAGAACCCGCTGTCGTCGGGAATACCCAGCCGAATCCTCTGCGAGGTGACCGGATCGTCGAGGGTAAACTGGTGAAGATGACGGTCCTCCCAGCCGATGACATCCTGGATCGCCACGTGGAGATCCCAGAAGGTATAGTGACCGGGCACCAGAAATCTGCGCCAGACCGGCAGGGGCATGAGAAGAAGTTCAACCCGCAGCTGCAGAATACCAGACATCGCACCGGAACCGGGAAATGGAATGATGTTGTTGTTGTCGGTCATATTGTTCCCACAAGGTCAATCAATTCCGTCATCCGGACTGTCGCCGGGGGCTTCGTCCCAGGCCCGTTTGAACATCCTGCCGACCATCCAGGTCAGGACGAGGAAAAAGACCACCCCCCCTGCCAGCAAGGCGGTCCGGCCTGTTGAGAAGCCTTCCTCGCCGGTGGATCGCGCGGCCTCCCGGGCCAGGGATCCGAACCACACCTGGGCCATCATGCTGGGCAGGGTGGCAAACATCCCCCAGAAGTAGGCCCGAAAGGTCGTGGGGCCTGCTGCCAGTGTGTATGAGGCCAACCCGAAATTCAAGGGTGAAAGCCGGGTCAGGGCGTTCAGTTTCAGGGCCTGGTCCCCTGCCAGGCGGTCTACCGCGGCCAGCTTCGGCCGGGTCGCGATCATCCTCCGGATCTTGTCGCGCAGCAACCCCCTCCCCAACCAGAACATGGCCGACCCACCGGCCAGTCCGGCGGGAAAGACCAGGGCCATTCCTATCCACGGCCCGAACAGGGCCCCGGCGGAAACTCCCAGGACCGATACCGGAAAAAAAGTGGTGGAAAGCAGAACCCAGGCGGCGACGAACAGCAGGTATCCCGAAACTCCCAGGTTGCCCACGGCGGCTTCGACATCCGGCCAGAAACGACCGGCGAAACGTCCGAGAACGACCAGGACCACCAGTATGCCTGCAGGGCCGGCGAGTAGACGCAGTAGGTTGCGTTTTTCACCGGAACCTGACGGCCCGGATGATTGGGGGGAGGAATTCATCATTAGGGGATTCCAACACCAAAATTCGATCCAGGCAAGATCATCCTTGCACACGGTCAGGTAGGGATTCGCAAATCCCCCCTCCACAGCCTGTCCCAAATGGGACAGGGCCACCTCGCGTCTTCCTGCTTGGCGGACAGGCAGGCGCACAGGACAACGAGGCAACTAGAGACCAGTTTCATGATCTCACTCCTTTGGCCTAAGCGTTCAGCGGGCAAGTTATTTCGTACTATTGTTGGACTTGAAAGTCCATCCCCAGTTGAGACCACACCACTAATATCAAAATTTTCTAATGATATATAAATGTAAAATCTAGCGAACCAGATTGACAGACACCGAGGTGATCTGGTCTCCGGCTCGTAATTGACAGATATAGGCACCGCTGCTCACGGAGCGGCCGGATTTGTCCTTGCCGTCCCAGCTCAACCGGTTCAGGCCGCGGGAGAACCCGCCGCGGAACAGCACCGCCACCCGTTTGCCGGTAAGATCATAGACCGTCAATTCGCCGCTGACTTCATGGTCGGCACTGAAGGCGATGATGACCTGGGGATTGAAGGGGTTCGGATAG
>DAOWLV010000007.1 GCA_030643455.1 Candidatus Krumholzibacteriia bacterium
GCCCAGAACACGACGTTGAAGGTCATCAGGATCATCAGGACGATGATGCGGTCCCGTTGGATGCGGTCGCCCTTGAACCCCTCGCGCAACAGATGGAAACACACGTAACCCAGCAGGCCCATGAGAATCCAGAAAAGGAGGTCTTTGCCCAGGATGTTGATGTCCCCGCCATATGTGATCAGGGCATAGATGGCAGGAATGGCAAGGATGGACACACCGTACACCAGCTTACCGTATTTTCTCAGGGCCTCCGGGTCATTGGGTTCACCATGGCCCTCGAGTTTATCCTGTCCCTTGAGGAAGATCGCGATGCCGGCCAGCATGCCGATCCCCGCCAGGAGGAAGCCCCAGTGGTAACCGAATTTCTCGCCGATGGGAGCCACCGCCACCGTGGCCAGCAGGGCCCCGATGTTGATGCCCATGTAGAAGATGGTGAAGCCCGAATCCCGCAACGGGTCCCCGTCCTTGTACAATCGCCCCACGATGGTGGAGATGTTGGCCTTGAAGAACCCGTTGCCGACGATGATGGCGGCCATGCCCAGGTACAGCCAGGTTTCGGTGCCCCCGAGGATCATGAACTCGCCGACCGCCATGACGATCCCGCCGAAGACCACCGCCCGCCGGAAGCCCAGAACCGAGTCGGCCAGCTTCCCTCCCCAGACCGGAGCGGCGTATACAAGGGCCGTGTAGGCGCCATAGATGCCGATGGCCTTGGTGTCGCCCTGCATGAGCGCGTCCGTCAGGTACAGAATGAGCAGGCCGCGCATGCCGTAATAACACAGGCGCTCGAACATCTCGGCGCCAAAGCACACAGCCAGACCTTTGGGATGTCCCTGGGTCATCTCTTCTCCAGTGGTTGGGATGAAAAAATCCTGATTCGATCTGGAATCAAGCAGGCGGGCAACCCGGCAGGTTTTTCCGCTCCTGCATACTACGGTTCCCCCCGAATCACGTCAAGCTGTCAGGCAGGGCAGGGTTCCGAGCTCAGGGCCGCCGCCACGATGCTGTCGAGATCGCCGCCCAGATCCGCGCGCAAACCGGCCACGAAGTCAGCCTCCAGGTCGAGTTTTTTCAGAATTCCGCGAACCAGCGGATCGGTATGGGGATCGAGATCCTGTTCGATGATCATGGCCAGCAGATTGCCCACCGCCACTGAACGAACCACATCCTGCCCTTCGCCCGCGAGCTGGGGATCGTGGTGGTACTTGATGGAGTCGTGGAGAACGCCCGGAAATCCCCAGTTGTCGGCCAGCATCGCCCCCGCTTCGCAGTGGTCGAAACCGAGCAGGCGGCGTTCGGCCCCGGAAACATCAAACGCCGGCTCGGCAGTGACCAGGTTCTTGCCGTTCGAGACCAGATAGGCGTCGATCACCAGCATCCCCACGTCGTGGACCAGTCCCGCGGTGAAAGCCTCGCACTTGTGCTGGGGGAAACCCATTTTATCCGAGGCGAAGGAGGCCGCAGACGCCGCCAGGATGGAATGGTTCCAGAATCGGCTGCGGCTCACGTTGTATCCATCCAGGTCCCTGCGCATCACCGGCGCCATACCCGAAGCGAAGGCCATGGTCACCACCGCCCGGTTACCCAGCATCACCAGGGCTTCCTGGACGCTGGTGATTTTCCGGCGGGAACCGTAAAAGGCGGAATTGCTCAATTTCAGGACATTGGCGGTCATTGCGGGATCACGGTGGAGGATGTTCACCACGCCTTGAACGCTGGCGTCGGCCTCCTTGAAGATGTACAGCAGATCCACGACCGTCGTCGGTAACGCCGCGAGATCTCCGGTGTTGGCCACCAGGTTACGGAGCACACTATTGGACACTTTTTTCCCCATGAATCAAATCCACTTCGTTTTTGGGTCCAGTCCGACCGGCAAATTTTTGACCCCAGGACCGTGGTATTGCAACTGACCCGGTGAATGACACGGGCTGAATGCCCCGGAATCCCCGGTTTGGGCAAACCAGTTGGCGATTTCCGCAAGATCCATCAAAAATCAAGCCCAACGGGCAGTTTGTGGGGGATTTTTCAGGGGGGCTAGGCGAAATGACGGGCCAAGGCCAGAAATTCGGTCTCGAGATCGTCCCACCGGCCCACCACGTGACTGTCCAGGGGGGTGGCCCCAGATTGACGATGGCCACGCGACCACCTGACTCCAGGGTGACCACCGGTACCGAAGCCGCCGGCTGAACGACCAGTGACGATCCCAGCACCAGCAACAGATCCACGGAGCCGGCCAGGGCGAAGGCCTTCTCGAGGGCTCCGGCCGGTAGCATCTCCCCGAAAAAGGTGATGTCGGGCTTGACCACCGCTCCGCAGTCCTCGCAGCAAGGCAACCGGCCTGCCTGGACCGTCGGCGCCACCTTGTCATAAGTGGTCTTTCGGCCGCATTCGAGGCAGGTGTGGATCTCCGGCGAGCCGTGGAGTTCGATGACGTTCCTCGATCCTGCCCTCTGGTGAAGCATGTCGATGTTCTGGGTGATGACCCCGCGAATCAGCCCTCTTGATTCGAGATCCGCGCATACGGTGTGCACGAGGCCGGGCTGTCTATCCTGGAGGGTGTAGATGAAATCCCTGGCGTGTTCGTAATAGAAACCCGGATCCAGCCGGAACTGATCCAGACCGAAAATGCGGTCGGCATCAAGGTGCCGATAAATGCCCTGGGGACCGCGAAAATCCGGGATACCGCAAAGGGTTGAAACACCCGCTCCGGTGAAAACGGCCACGCTGCCGGCATTTTCCATCAATTTTGCCAGTTCGGACATGGCTTTCCTTTGGTTGGATGGCAGTATACCTGGTGCGGGACCCGATGCCACGGATTTCCCCCTTATTCGAAATTTTTGGTCTCTGGCGGCCGAGTGGCACGCAGCCTGCTTGGCTGGAGATCATGAAATCCGAAAAAGGCATGGGAACACTGATTACCGTATTCAGTGGCGTGGCGGCGTTGATATGTCTGCTCGTCGGGATCCAGCTCCTTTTCCTGGAGTCACAGATCGGACAGGCCGTGGGTACCGGTTCCGTCGGTGGGGATCTGCAGTTTCGACAGTGGGAAGCCCTGGCCCACACCGGGGCCATCATGTCATTTGGCGCAGGGGTCCTGATTCTATTGTTTGGTGTTCGCCACCACACCACCACCGGCCAGACGAGGGATAATCGGCTGCGGGACAAGGATCGCGTCATGTCCACAGCTGATCTCGGATCCGTTTCGGTGAGGATCTTCGAAGTCGATTCACAGGATCGCACCGTTGAAATAACCCCCGGCAAGGCTGAGCCACGGGCGATCGAACCGGTACAGCGTTATTACGCGCCCCCACCACCCGGCGATCAGGAACCGGATTCGGAACCAATTGGCAACGCCACCGATTCCATCGTTCAGTCCATTCACGAGGCATCTGAAATAGACCCCACCCGGACCACCACCCCGCCCGCGGCACCCCACTTGGGAAAGTCATTCTTCGACCGACTTTTCCGGCGCCAACGCCGCGGTTGATCCTCTTCCGGACGCCATCCGGTGAAAATGAGTGTATCATTTAAGTGTTTAGCTGTAACATGGGGAGGATTCACGGTTACTCTTGGCCCGTGAAAGGTGTGGTATGTTTGAAATATGGCAGGACCAATCGGGAGTCATCCACCTGAAGGGTATGTTTGTCGCCGGCAAATCCCGGAAGGCCGAGGAACTACTGGACGGGATCACGGAAAGCACCGTCCTGGATTTTCAGTATCTCAAGTATATATCGAGTTCAGGGCTGGGCATCCTCATCAAGGTCCAGAGGAGGCTCGATAACACCGGTGATAAACTCAAAATCATCAATTCCAGCGATCATATCCGTGAATTGTTCACCGTTACGCGATTCGATTTGATCTTTGACATCGAATAGCCGTGCCAGTATGATGTCTTGAGGATAGAACCGACTGCTATTCCTCAGGGTTAGCCTGCAAGTCAACGGACTGACTCGGCCGATCCATTCAACCATCTCTAGGTCCCGCATACGAACCGTTCGAATCCCCTACCGGATGACGACGACGGACCGTCCCGCCCGGAATTTACTCGCCCAGACCACGCCGTCCGAGCATGTCTGCCAGCTTTCACACCTCGGCGTGAAAAAATGTCACCAACCTTTTCCGCGGGTACTTGTATTTATGTCAAACACGGATGCACATCTAGCCATCCAGTTCCAGAACGGGGACCGAAAGGCCTTTACGATGCTCGTAGCCCGCTATGAAAAACCAATCTTCAACACCGCATACCGGATGGTCCAGAACTTCGATGACGCTGCGGACATCACCCAGAACGCTTTCATAAAGGCCTACGAAAAGATCGACACCTACAATCCATCCTACAAGTTCTTCAACTGGATCTACAAGATCGCCGTCAACGAAACCCTCAATCTCATCAATCGCCGGAAAAGGCGCCGGGAATTCGAATACGATCCTCCCGCAAGTGTTCCTTCGCCAGAAGACGACCTGGAACTCAACGAAATCGGGCATTACCTGCATCAGGCGCTGGACGCCATGAGTTACGACCAGAGAATCGTGATCGTGCTCAAACATCTGATGCTGCTGCCCTACAGCGAGATCGCCGACATCCTCGGCATAGCCGAGAAAACGGTGAAATCCAGGTTGTTCAGTGCCCGGCATGTCCTCCGCAAGAAATTGCTGAAACGGGGGTACATGAGATGATCAGCCAGAAATACATCGATCTGATGAACCAGGAATTCGACGGGGCCACCCCCCCGGAGCAATCCCGGGAACTCGAGGATTACCTGGCCGGCCACCAAGAGGCCCGGACCTATTACCGGGAACTCGCCCTGGCCCTGAACGTGTTCGAAAAAGTGGCCATGCTGAATCCTCCCGAGGGTCTCGTCGACGGTATCTTGACCCGGCTGGGCGACCAGCCAGGCAGCCCGAGCGAGGAGCGTCCCACCCGGGACCGTGGAGGCCTGCTGGCCGCCTGCCGGGATCTTTTCCGGCTCCGTCTGCAGCCGGCCTATGCCTACACCTTCATCGGGGGTCTCGTTCTCGGTCTGGTCCTGTTCGCGGGATCCAACCGGCTGACCTCGGATTTTGGTCCGGAACTGCCCGGATACCTGAGCGGAACCGCCAACCACCAAATTGAACTTGGGTCAGAAACTACACTGGACTATCCGGGCCTATCCGGACGATACAGCATCCGGCGAGACGGGGCGGACCTCTGGCTCCATCTGGAGCTGAGTTCGGCCCAACCGGCGGTCATTCAATTCAACCATGGACCTCACACAGCCCTGCAGCACTACAGTTCCAACCATCCCAAGCCTTCAACCCTGACGGCTTCGAGCTCCGTGGTCGAACTGAACCACGAGGGCGACGGGAATTATGATCTCGTGTTCCGCCAGGATATGGATAACCAGACGACAATTACCATGTTGGTGTTCTGTGAAGGGAGGCTGATCCACACAGAAACTCTGGATGAACAGGAAAAATGAAAAAGTTCAACTTTGAGACCAACTTTGTATTTCCTGAATTGTATATCGTGTTGAGCCGTGCAACTGAAAACGAAAATGGGGAGGTAACCAAATGAACAGGAATCGCAATTTACTGGGAGTCCTTGGAATCGTCGCCGCTGCCGTGATCATTTATTTCGGATTCTTCTACCCGCAGCCCGATGGTGATGATCTGAGCGCGACCATCGGTACGGTCACCAAGCACCAGAACGAACAGATCAGCAACGAAGACGTGGTGCTTGCCGGTGAGGAAACCACTGACTGGTCCGACGACCCCGTGGTGGTCGAGGCCATGGCGTCGATCCTGGAGCGGGCGACCATCGCCCAGCGGTCCTTCGCCTACCTCGCCGCCGGCAGGCAGGCCAAAAACCAGTTGTGGATGGGGGCCACAGCCAAAACCCAATCCCCCGTCCTGGGGAAGGTTGACAAGGCCGAGCAGGTGGCTGCTTTCAACCGGGTCGAGAAAAACGAACAACAGTCCATGTTCGCCAGGATGGACCTCAAGCAGGCCGATTTCGGCAAAATGAGCCTTGATCAGCAGGTTTCAGCCCTTGGCACCCTTGGAGCGAAAGACCGGGCCAACGTCCTGGGTCGGGTTTCCATCGATATCCAGATGAACGCCGTCGCCAAGGCCGACCCCGCGATCCATTCCGAGATCCTCGGCCGCGCAACCAAGCATCAGCTGGCCCGGGTCTATATGGCCTCTACCGAACTCAACCGGGTGGAGATGTTCAAGGCCATGCCGCTGAACGAACGCCAGGCCCTGATGGGAAAGGTGTGGGTCAAGTCCAGCGGCAACATGCTGCAGCGCGCCACCCCCATCGAGATGGAGAACCTGAGAAAAGAGATGTCCAACGAGAACGCTGCTGCGCTGTTCAGCGCGTCCTCGGTCCATGACCAGCTGGTCTGGGCGGGCCGTGCGGTGAAGCACTCGCCGTCCAGTTTCGAACTGGGCAGGGTGGCCAAGAACCAGACCTTCGGCCGTCTCTTCCTCCAGGCCACAGATCAGCAGAAAGTGGCCTTCTTCCGGGCACAGCCCGCGAATGTCCAGAGTGACCTGCAGGGCAAGATGTCCATCAAACAGGAAGCCTGGGGCGACCTGGATCTGAACGCCAAGGCCGCGGCCCTTTCCAGCCTGTCCCTGGAACGCCAGGCAGCCATGCTGGCCCGGGTCGACAAGGCCGCCGTCCTGGACTTGGCCCGACATGCGAATCTGAACATCCAGAAGGAATTCCTCGGTGGGCTTTCGAGGGTAGAAAAGTCGAATTGCATCAAACTGGGCGCCAGCAGCCGTGAAGTTAACCAGGCCCTGGGCCGGCATCCGGAGATCCGGAACGCCGTCTTCGCCCAGATCCCGAACGAAGCTCAGGTCAGGATCATGGGGAGAATGGTCCGGACCGAAGCCTTGAACCAGTAGTCGGACTCCACTCCCGGCTGTGAGTCGGCGGGTTCCGAAGGTTAGGCGAGATCGGGATCCAAAATATCGGTGGGGGGGGAGATCCCAGAGGTACCGCGGCAGAGCCGCGGTACCTCATATCTATGTCTTCGGCAGTATTTTGGACCTGCCGATAACGTGTATAAGGGGGCCAGTATGAGAATCAGTATCCAGGTCCGGATCCAGATCCTCTTGGCAGGGACGTTGATCGCGTCCCTGCTGTTTTTTTGCGGCCCGGCAGCGGCGGCCGACGACGACGATTCGGGGTTCAAACTCAGGCAGGTGCGAACGGATTACATGCGGCTCATCTACCTGACCAAGGACCACTACTACATCATCCCCCATGTGGTCCGCTGTTTCGAAAATTCCATGGCCTTCCACCGGGGGATGTTCAACTACACCCCGGACGAATACGTGACGGTGATCTTCCAGGACATGGACGATTTCGGCTACGCCGGCACAACCAGCATCCCCTACAACTACCTGACCCTGGGCATCGAACCCTTCGAACACGTCTACGAGACCAGCCCCACCAACGAGCGCATCCACTGGGTGATGAGCCACGAGCTGCTTCATGTGGTGGCCACCGATCAGGCCACCGGCTCGGATGCATTCTTCCGCAAGATCTTTTTCGGAAAGGTGGCCCCCACCTCCGATGATCCGCCTTCCATCATCTACAGTTACCTGACCAATCCCCGGCGTTACGCCCCACGCTGGTACCACGAAGGCCTGGCGGTGTTCATGGAGACCTGGATGGCCGGCGGAATCGGACGGGCCCAGAACGGGTACGACGAGATGGTATTCCGTTCCATGGTCCGGGACGACTCGTATTTCTACGATATCGTCGGCATCGAATCCGAAGGCACCGCGGCGGATTTCCAGATGGGCCAGCTTTCCTATCTCTACGGCACCCGGTTCGTCAGCTACCTGGCCTACCTCTACGGCCCGGAAAAGATCATCGAGTGGACCGGACGCGGCGAGGGAACCAAGCGGTCCTTCTCCCGACAGTTCAGGAACGTTTTCGACATGGACATGGGCGACAGCTGGCGGGACTGGATCGACTGGGAAAAGGGGTGGCAGCAGGCCAACCTGGATTCCATCCGCCAGTATCCCGTCACCCCCCTGGAGGTGGTCTCCGAGCGTGCCCTGGGGTCGGTATCGCGGTCCTACTACGACTCCGCATCCCGGCAGGTGTTCGCCGCGGTCCGTTATCCGGGTGAATTCGCCAACATCGTGGCCATCGACGTGGACACCGGGAAGATGCGAACGATCTGCGACATCGACACGCCTTCACTCTACTTCGTCACCTCCCTGGCCTACGACGATTCCACCGGCACCCTGTTCTTCACCACCAACAACGCCCGCGGCTGGCGGGACCTGAACTCGGTGGACATCGCCACGGGCAAGACCAAGAGGCTGATCAAGTGGGCCCGTACCGGGGACCTGGCCTTCAACAAGGCCGACCGCTCCCTGTGGGGGGTCATGCATAACAACGGTCTGTCCCACATCATCCGGATTCCTCCACCCTACGACGCCATGTACGACGTGCTGCCCCTGTCCTACAAGCAGGACTTCTACGACATCGACATCTCACCGGACGGTCGTTACCTGACCGGAACCCTGGTCGACGTATCGGGACGATCCAAACTCGTCAGGATAGAGACAGGCAGCCTGATCATGGGGGAAACCGCGCTGGAAGAGTTGTGGGAATTCCCGAAGAACGCGCCCCTGAACTTCGTTCACTCTCAGGACGGCCGCTACCTCTACGGGTCATCCTACTTGACCGGAACTTCGAACATTTTCCGGTACGACACGGTCGACAGTACCATGGAAGCAGTCAGCAACGCCGAGACCGGCCTGTTCCGGCCGATGACCGCGATGGGAGATTCGCTGCTGGCCTACGAATACACCGGGGACGGCATGCGCCTGGTCCGCCTGCTCGATGACACCCTGGAGGACATCGCGGCGATCCGGTACCTTGGCAACGATACCTTCGAGAAATATCCGGAGCTCGAGGATTGGGAACTGGGTTCGCCCCGGCACATCGACCCCGATTCGGTGATTACTTTTGAAGGCGACTACAACGCCTTCCGCAGCATGCGCATGAATTCGGTCTATCCCATCATCGAGGGTTACAAGGTCTACACCACGGGGGGTCTGCGCTTCGATTTCAGCGACCCGGTGGGAATGCACGCCTTCGACGCGGCGGTTTCCTATTCGGCCCAGAAAAATCTCGCGACGGACGAGCGTGTCCACCTCCGGTTCAAGTACCGCCATCACCCGTGGAGCCTGTGGGGCGCCTGGAATCGGGCCGATTTCTACGACCTGTTCGGCCCCACCAAGGTCAGTCGCAAGGGATTCCAGATGGGCCTGGGATACAACGGTTACATCCTCGAAGAGGCACCCAAGACGCTGAAGTACAACCTGAGCGTGGCCAACTACTGGGGGCTCGAGGTCCTGCCCGAATTCCAGAACATCCCCACCAGCTACGACAACTTCATGACGATCGGCGGAGCGATCCGGTATTCGACTGCACAGGGCACCATCGGCGGCATCGAGGCCGAGAAGGGTTTCCTGACCTCCCTGAACTTCATGAGCACATTGGTCCGGGGCGATTATTTCACCCGGACCCACCTGGATCTGACCTACGGGTTCCTCACCCCCATCGACCATTCCTCACTGTGGTTCCGGGCATCCGGCGGGCAGGGTACCGGGCCGTTGGACGAACCGTTCTCCAACTTCTTTTTCGGGGCCTTCGGCAACAACTATGTGGACCACGGCCGGGTCAACCGGTACCGTAGCTACTACAGTTTTCCGGGCCTGGAAATAAACGAAGTGGGCGGCCGTAACTTCGTCAAGGGTGGCGTGGAATGGACCTTGCCCCCCTTGAGGTTCCGGAAGATGGGCCTGGCCAATTTCTACGCCACCTGGGCCCGGCTGGCACTCTTCAGCCACGGGTTGGTGACGAATTTCGACCGGGATGACGACTGGCGGACCGAAGTCTTCGATGTGGGAGCCCAACTCAACGTGAAACTCGTGCTTTTCTATTCCCTGTCGTCGACCCTGTCAGCCGGGTTCGCCAGGGCCTTCGAAGACGGTGTCGATCCTCGGAACGAGTGGATCGTATCGTTGAAGATCCTGCGCTGATGATACTGGCCGCCCAGGTCTCCTTCGGCCTGCTGCCGGTGGCGCTGTACCTTATGGCCCTGGTGGTCATGGACAGCTACAAGCTGGTGCGGGTGCAAACTGTCCTGCTGGCGGTGGCCGCGGGGTTTGCCGCCCTTGTGATCTGCAATTTTCTCAATCCCTGGGTCATGGATTTGACCGGAACCAGTTCGGTGGTTTTTTCCCGCTACCTGGCACCAGTCACCGAAGAAGTCATCAAGGCCTCCTATCTGGTTTTCCTGTTCCGCCGCCAACGGATCGGGTTCCTGGTCGACGCCGCCATTTTCGGTTTCGCGGTCGGGGCAGGCTTCGGCATACTGGAAAACATCTTCTATCTCAGCCTGATTCCCGACGCCAAACTCTTCACCTGGGTGCTGCGCGGCTGTGGCACGGCGCTGATGCACGGCAGCACCACCGCGATTTTCGCGGTCATGGTCCAGAACCACTGTGAGGGCAAGGATTCGCTGCGGATCGGCCACCTCCTGGGAGCCGTCGGCGTATCGGCAGTGCTTCACTCGATGTACAATCATTTCCTGATCTCCCCCGTGTTGACCGCCCTGGGCCTGGTGCTGGGGGTGCCCCTGATCACCTACGGGATCTACCAGCGCAGCGAAAAGGCCCTGGAAAAATGGCTGGGTGTGGGTTTCGACGCCGATTCGGAAATGCTCGCCATCATCAGCGCAGGCAAGGTGTCGGACACGCGGATCGGCGCCTACCTGATGTCCCTGCGGGACCGCTTCGCTCCCGAGGTCGTGGCCGACATGATCTGCCTTTTGCGGATCCAGATCGAGTTGGCCATCGAAGCCAAGGGGATCCTCATGTTGAGAAAAGAGGGGTACGACATCGAACCCGGCCCCGACCTGCAGATGAAGATCGATGAACTCCACTTCCTGGAAAAGAGCATCGGGGCAACCGGTCGGCTGGCGGTGATGCCGCTTCGGAAAAGCGGCGGCAAGGATTCCTGGCAGAAGCACCTTCTGAAACAGGGTTGACGGAGGGCCGTTTATTCAGCCTGGAGACGGGCCTTGTAACCCAGCGCTTCGATCACACCGATCACCGCCGCGGTGTCGAGGCCGTTGCCCCTGACAACCGCGCGGCCATCATCTAGATAGACCTGGCATTCAGTGACCCCGTCCAATTCCGAAACCGTGCGCTGCACGCTGCCCGAACAGTGGCTGCAGTTCATGCCCTCCACCGCGAATTCCAGGGTCGGGGAATCGTCATTCACCTGGCACACTTCGTCTCCTTCGCAACCGCAGGAGTGGCCTCGTCGACGGGAAAGCCACCAGCTGAATGTCATGACCAGCACCAGGACCGCGCCGGAGGCGTGTTCGAACCAACCCATGCTCTCATGATGATGCCCCTGCCCCGCGAACAGGGGAATCGCCTCGCCCGCCCGGGGCAGCAACCAGTCCAGGAGCAGCCCCCCTCCGAAGGCGCTCGCAGCGACGGTCAGAAGATAGATGATCACGGTCTTGCGGCCCAGAACCCGGGCGATGGTCGTCACCGTGGCGGCGTTGGTGGCGGGTCCGGCGATCAGAAAGGCCAGGGCGGCACCGGGGGTGGCGCCCATGTAGATGAAACTGACGGCCAACGGCACGCTGGCGGTGGCGCAGACGTAGATGGGGATTCCCACGATCATCATCATGGCGATGGACAGCGCCCCCAGGCCTAGGTATCTGGACAGGAAATCGGCGGGAACCACCGCTCCCAGGATCCCCGCAATGACAAGACCGATCAGCAGGGCCCGACCGATGTCTCCGGGCAGGGTGACAAAGCCGTAATCTGCGGCTGCCCGCATTTTCGGACCCAGACCCTGGGGCCGGACAACGTCCTGGGAACCGGCGCCAGCCAGCCCCTTGCCGTTGGCCGATGATTGATGGGGATCCGGGTCGAAGACCTGCACCATGCCGCCTCCCAGCAATCCGGTCACCAGGGCGGCCACCGGGCGGAAGATGGCGAACAACGGGCCGAGCATGGTCCAGGTCACCAGGATGGAATCGACGCCTGTCTGGGGAGTGGACAAAAGGAAAGCCGTGGTCGCCGCACGGCTGGCGCCGTGCTGCCGGAGCGATGCCGCCACGGGAATCACGCCGCAGGAGCACAAGGGCAGGGGCACCCCGAACAGGGACGCCTTCAGCACCGGCCCCAGTCCCCGTCCGCCCAGGTGGCGCTCCAGCCAGGCGGGCGAAATAAACACCGACAGCAGGCCCGCCACCACGAAGCCCAACAGCAGCCAGGCGGCCATCCGGGCCGTGACCAGCCAGGTTTCGATAATGATGTGTATTATCATTTCAATCATGACCACAAACTAAGGGGAGAGCTGGTAAGTGGCTAGGACATTTCGGGCTCCTGAAAACCCGCCTCCTTCTCCGCCCGACGGGCTTCGGCTTCACCGGCGGAAACATCGACCCGGGTCAATAGCCACCCCCCCACTGCGAAAAAAACAATCAACGACAGGATCCCCAGCCGGCTGGTGCCGGTGCCTTGGCTGACCAGCCCAAACACCAGGGGTCCGGCGACCCCCGCGAGTTTGCCGCTGCTGGAATAGAAACCGAAAAACTCACTGGTGCGATGCCTGGGAACCATGCTGGCGAAAAGTGATCGGCTCAAGGCCTGGGCGCCCCCCTGCACCGTGCCCACCAGTCCGGCCAGGACGTAGAACTGGGTCGCTGATTTGAGAAAGAACCCGAAGATGCTGATGACCAGATAAACACCCAGTGCCAGCAGGATGGCAGGTTTGGGACCCGTCCGACGAGCCAGACGGCCGAACAGGATCGCGAAGGGAATACCGATCGCCTGTGTCAGGACCAGGGCTCCGATCAGGTCGGTCATGCCGATGCCGATTTCCGAACCGTAGGCGGTGGCCATCTTGACGATGGTGCCGATACCGTCGTTGTAGATCCAGTAGGCAGCCAGGAAGATCAGGAGCTGGCGATAGCGCGTGATCTCTCGCAGGGTCACCGCCAGTCGACGGAAACCCTGGACCAGGATCGGCCCGGCGGCTTTCCCATCTTCAAGGGATTTGACCACCGGTTCGGGAACGAACTTGAACAGCGGCAGGGAAAACAGCCCCCACCAGACCGCAACGCTCACGAACGAGGCCCGGACGGCAAAGCCCCGGTCCGGCATGGCGAACCATTCGGGGTGCATCACCCACAGCAGATTGACCACCAGCAGAAGGCCCCCGCCGGCGTAACCCAACCCGTAGGCCTGGGCACTGAGGCGGTCCATGTCCCTGCCCCGCGCCAGGCTGGGCAGCAGCGATTCGTAGAAGATGATCGAACCGGCAAAACCGAAGTTCGCCGCGACATAGAGCACCGCGGCGGTGCGCCAGCCGTCGGATCCCAGGGTGGCGAACAACCCCGTGGCCAGAATCCCCAGGCCGGCCAGGAAGGCCAGGAACTTCTTGCGACCGCCGATGGCGTCAGCCACCGCGCCGAGCACCGGGGCCGTGATGGCGATCAGCAGAAGTGCACCCGCGGTCACGTATCCCCACAGGGCGGTGGCCTCGGCTTCCCCCCGGCCCGCGGCGATGGCCAGCTCGCGGAAAAACGGTGGGAAAAGCGCGGCCATGACTGTGGTGGCAAAGGCGGAATTGGCCCAGTCGTAGAAACACCAGGCGCGAGTGGCGCGTCGGTCCATGTCAGAAGTGGCGCGGCTTGACCGCGCGGGTGGCCATCATGGTGGGCATGTAGCCGTCGATGGGATCTTCGATGTCCGGCCCGAAATCATCCTCATAGAATCCTTCCAGAACGAAACCGGCTTTTATCTGGCCGGCGATCTGGTCGGTCAGGGTGTGGCTGAATTCCATGGGCAGGCCCCGCTTTCGATATCGCTTGAACGTGGCTCCATCGAGGCTGGTGGTATCGGAGTAGGGCAGCTTGTACCGGATTTCCACCTCTCCCTTTTCGGCCAGCTCGAAGTCGAAGCAGAAATAGACCGGGTTCATCATGCCGGACAGCAGTGATCCACCGGGCCGCAACACGCGGTGGGCCTCCCGCCACACCGGTTCCAGGTCAGGCACGAAGCAGTTGGCCACCGGGTGAACGATGAGATCGAAACTGGAGTCGGAAAACACGCCGAGATCCCGCATGTCCCCTTCGACCGTGCTCAATTCCAGCCCTTCCCGTTCGGACACCAGACGGTCCTGGGCCAACTGGGCGGGCGAATTGTCATAAACCGTGACCCGGGCGCCTGCGGCCGCCAGAATCGGCCCCTGCTGACCTCCGCCCGAGGCCAGACACAGCAGATCACAATCCGCAAGGTCACCGAACCAATCCTTCGGTACTGGTTTGGTCGGGGTCAGGATGATCCGCCAATCACCCCGCCGGGCCGCTTCCACGGCAGCCGAATCAACAGGTATCGTCCAGGGACTTTTTTCGGCAACCTGCCGGTCCCAGGCCTGGCGATTGTAGGATCTGATATCCACGGTTTCCCTTACCAGTAGTAATAGATGCCGGCCTGACCAATGACCTTGATGTCGCCGCTGTTTCCGTGATGGGCGAAATTACCTTCACCTTGCAGTGACCAGCGTTTCCCCATCAGGTATTCCAGGCCCACGCCCGCCCCGTAATTCCAGTTCGTTTCCTTGACCCAGAGGTCCGCTTCCACTTTTTCGTCATCGTAAAAATAAGCGCCACCTGCGGACAGGTAGATGCGCAGCCGCTGGTCCTGGCGCAGCAGGTAGTTCAACTGGAATCCGACATTGTGTTGTTTGTGGTCGGAGGTGTGTAAAATACCGCCGGCGACCTGGAAATACAGCCACCATTGGAGCGGCAGACGAAAAGCCAGGCCATGCCCGCCCAGGATACCGTAGTGAAGTCCGATGCCGCCTTCGAGGGTATCGACCGAATCGTTCCAGTCCGGGACCGATCCTTCCTGGGCCGACGCTTCGGTCCCGGTCACACATAAAACAGCGGCCACCAGGACCGCCACCACCACGGCCGTCACGGGTCCGTCAAACCGCATTCGCGCTCCTTCACTCTTCCGGGTCAGCATCCTGCCACCCCCTGCTGGGAATTGTACTCACCTGATTTACCGATCCATGATGCATGATGGTAGGTCTTTTATTCAACAGGAATCGGTGGACGGTGCCCCAGGAGGTGTCCTCAAATCCTGTAAAAATTGAGCCACCCAGAGGGTGGCGAGGTACCTTTTGTTCAACTAATGTTGGGACAGTTTTGTTATACTATTTGTTTGGTTGGCGACCGGTTTTCATTCTACTGACATGAGCAGTATGAGCAATTCTGGTTGAAATACCATTTTATGATCAGGGGGAAAGGCGGGAAACATGCGGTTCATCATCCTGGCTGTGCTGCTAAGTGCTTCTTCTGTATTGGCTTCTGACTGGCAGCTCGAGTCGTCCTGGTCCGGCGACATCCCCATCCCCAACCCCGGCAACGAGCAGACCGTTAATCTCGTTGGCGACCTGGACGGCGATGGTCGTGACGATGTGATAGTTGGAGAGCGCACGAGCGATCCGGCCGTCGTTGCATATTTTCGCACCGATACCGGCTGGGAGACGGAAATAATCGACCCGAGCCTGCTCAACCTCGAGGCCGGTGGTGATCTTGCAGATATTGACGGAGATGGCGATCTCGATATTGCGCTGGGCGGATCCTATAGCAGCAACGAGGTCTGGTGGTGGGAGAATCCGGGAGCACGTCCCTATCCAGGTACCGGTTGGACGCGGCGCATCATCAAGGCCAGCGGCGACAACCAGCATCATGACATGCAGTTTGGGGATTTTGACGGCGACGGTGCTCTTGAACTGGCGTTCTGGAATCAAGGCGCCGGCGGGGTTCTGTTCCTGGCGGAGATTCCTGCGGATCCGTACACCGCTCCCTCCTGGGACATCACGCCCATCTTCACTGGCTCGAGCAGTAGCGAGGGTCTGGCCACAGGCGATGTGAACCTGGACGGCAAGTTGGATATTGTCGGAGGGGGTTACTGGTTCGAACACATCACCGGAACGACTTTCACCGCACATCTCATCGCGTCGGATCGTCCTTTCTCGCGTTGGGCGGTGGGTCAACTGGTGCCCGGTGGCAGACCGGAATTGGTGGTCTCCCCCGGCGACGTCTCAGGGATAGCGTCCTGGTTCGAATGGACCGGCAGTTCATGGACGGAACAGGTACTGGACAGCCCTGTCGTCAACGGCCACTCCCTGGATCTGGGTGACATCGACCACGACGGACGGCTGGATATATTCATCGCCGAGATGCACACGCCCGGCGCTGGCAACAATGCCCGCAACAGGATCTTTCTGAACCGCGGCGGCGGTTTTTTCGACGTCGAGACCATCAGTACCGGCCTTGGCAACCACGAGTCGAAACTGGCCGATGTGAATGGCGATGGCTGGCGTGATCTGGTAGGAAAGCCCTACAACGTGGGAGCCCCTGGCCTGAATGTCTGGCTGCAGGACCCGGCCCTCACTATTGCCTTCCCGACCGTCGAACCGTGCATCATCGGTCCGGGGTCAGGGCTGACGACGCGTGCTTTGGCCCCGATCGACCTGGACGGCGACGGTTTGCTGGATGTCGCGACCCTGCTGGGTGGCCCGATGCCTGAAGCGCGCTACCACCGCGCTCCCGACTGGGCTTCGGTCAGGGTGACCGCAGCGGATCTCGCTGCGGGATCGTGGTTCGATATCGATCGTGATGGCGACATCGACCTGGTCGCGGCCGAGGGCGGTACCTCATCGGACCTGGTGTGGTACGGCAATCCCGGCGATGGATCAGGTGACTGGCCGCGTACCGTGATCAGCCCTCTTTCTGATGGCATCAAGACGCTGCTGGTGGCGGATCTGGAGGCCGACGGCCGCATCGACATCGTTCTGTTCGCCGATAGTGGGATCGAGAGGGTGTCCGAAAACGAGGTCGGCGGCTGGGACTCAGGCACCATCACATCCCTTTCCCCCGGGCCGGGCGGCTGGGCGGCGGACATCGATCGTGACGGAGCCCTTGACGTGGGCAGCGGTGGGAACTGGTGGCGCAACCCCGGTACCAGCGGCACCTGGTCCGTCCTCCCTTTACCGGGAGGTCTGGGCAGCGCAGGAACGAGTTGGGCCGTGGACCTGGACCGTGACGGATGGACCGATGTTCTCACGCATGATCCTGCAACCGGCGGTGAGCTGCGTTATCACATCAACGATCGCACGGGCGGCATGGTCGGTGGGAACCTTATCGCCACGGTCTGTCTACAGGAGGCCAGGAGCCTTTCGGTGGACGACATCGACGTTGACGGCGATCTGGATCTGGTCTTCGCAGGGATTTCGTGCGCTGGGGATCCGCTCGTCCTGCTGGCACGCAGTGGCGGCGATCCGCTCTCGTCCTGGACCGTGGAGACGGTAGGGCTGGGGACCGTCGCGGACTTTGCCGACCTGGACGGGGACGGGGCACTGGATCTCTTGCTTGGTGACGAGACCGGAGCCATGGGCATCTGTACGCTGGGTCTGGGCTACAACCAGGACCACACCACCTGGGATTTGACCGGTTGGCAGCGCCACCTGATTGACGGCCTGCGGCCCTGGAGGGCCTTTTTCGTTCTTCACGGCGATCTCGATCGTGACGGGTGGATCGACGTGGTGGCAGGAGCCTTCTGGTACAAGAATCCCGGTACGCCCGACGGCGTCTGGATCCGGCATGCCTTCGGATCACCTCTGGCCAACGTGGCGGCCGTCAGTGACTTCGACCGGGACGGAGACCTCGATGTGCTCGGCACCGAAGGTCAGGACTCCTCCCCCAACCCCTATCTGGTCTGGGCCGAAAACGATGGGTTCGGGAACTTCATCATCCACAGTAACGTGGAGTCGGGCACAGGGTCGTTCCTGCAGGGGGTCGCCGTGGGCCGGTTCGGTCTGGGCAGCGGCAGTTCCGATAATGCCCTCAATGTGGCGCTGAGCTGGGAAGACCCTTTGAACGGCGTACCGGACGGGATCGACGTTCTGACCGTTCCGGACGATCCGGTCAACGACACCTGGGTGATGAGCACACTCTTCCCCGACAGCGAAAACGAGGCCTTGAGTGCGGGTGACATCGACCGCGACGGAGATCTCGATCTGGCCCTCGGCCGTTCGTGGCTACGCAACGACGGCTCGACCTGGAGCCGGTTCTCGATAGCCTCTCCCACTGACGATCCGGACCGGAACCTTCTGGTGGACATGAACTCCGACGGTCGTCTTGACCTTCTGATCGGGTTCGAGGCCGTTAACTCGACCGGTCCGGTCGCGTGGTACGAACAGCCCCCGTCGGCCACCTCGATCTGGAGCGAGCACCCGATCACGAATCTGACGGGTCCGATGAGTGTGGACGCGACAGATCTCAACCGTGATGGAGATATCGACATCGTCGTCGGTGAGCACCACCCGGCCCAGCCATCGGCTGCCGGCTTCTACGTGGTCGAGAATGATGGTGCCGGGATCTGGACGGACCATCTGATCCACGATGGGGACGAGCATCACGACGGCACTCAGCTGGTGGATATCGATGGTGACGGCGACCTTGACGTCATCTCCATCGGCTATAACTCCGACGATGTGGTGCTGTACGAAAACCTGGCCATTGGCAGTGGCGGGTTGGTCGATACCGAACCGCCGGTGCTTGTGATGGCCGCCGCCTGGGGAGAGACGCAGGTCAGGGCCGAGTTCAGCGAACCGGTTGACTTTTCCACGGCCACCGATCCGTCCCGGTACACCATCACACCACCGGTCACCATCAATTCCATCAATCTGCAGGCCGACAACCGAACGGTGGAACTGGACGTTACCCCGCTCCAGGAGGGTGTGGCCTATACCCTGTCCGCCGCTGGGGTACTGGATCTGGCCTCGCCTCCCAACAGCAGTGATGGATCAATCACCGTACCGTTCAGCTATGTTCGCCAGCCGCGTGTATCGGAGGGTCTGTTGGCTCTGTACGACTTTGCAGAGGGCGGCGGCAGTGTGGTGGCTGACGTGTCGGGCGTCGGTTCACCGCTGGACCTGGACATCACCGATCCTGGCGCCGTGACCTGGCTGCCCGGCGGCGGTCTGTCCCTGGATTCGGCGACCATCGTCCGTTCGGCGGGTCCCGCGACGAAATTGATCGACGCGGCCGCGAGCACCAATGCCATCACCGTGGAGGCCTGGCTCGCATCGGCTAACGTGGCACAGAACGGCCCGGCGCGGATGGTGACGTGTTCCGGGGATCCGAGCAACCGCAATTTCACTCTGGGCCAGGGTGTCTACAACAGGGGCGATGACCGCTTCGTGTTTCGTTTGCGGACCACCGCGACAAACGACAACGGCGAACCCGAGACGCCGACGGCCAGGGGGTCGCTGACCACGGCCCTGACACATGTGGTTTACACGCGTTCTGCCACTGGCGTGGTGGCAATCTACCTTGACGGAGTCCTGGCGGTTTCCGACTTCGTGTGGGGCACATGCGATGGCTGGGATCCGAGCTACCCGCTGGCCCTGGGCAACGAGCTGAGCGAGGACCGGCCGTGGCTGGGCTCGTATTACATGGTGGCAACGTACGACCGTGCGCTGACACCTGCGGATATCCAGCAGAACTACAACGCAGGCCCGCAGGGTGAGACGGCGACGTCAGCACCGGTGATCACCTCGGTGCCGGTCACGGTAGCGACGGTGGGCCAGCCTTACAGCTACGACGTGGATGCGGATGGTTTTCCGATGCCATCGTACGGTCTGTCAGTGATGCCTGCCGGTATGGCCATCGACACGGTGACAGGCGTTATCACCTGGACCCCCACGGCGCTGGGCGACTTTCCCGTGGAAGCCACGGCGAGCAACAGCGAGGGCATCGACACCCAGGCCTTCATCGTCACGGTGCAACCGCCGCCGAACCAGGCTCCGACCGCGACGGTGACGGACCCGATGCCGGGAGCATTGTTCATGCTGGGTGATCCTGTGCCTTTGAAGGCCACGGCGACCGACAGCGACGGTACGGTGGTCATGGTCGAGTACCTGGTGGACGGAGCGGTGGTGGCAACGCTGACGTTTCCCCCGTGGGATACGACATGGAACGGTGGGCCGGCCGGAGCCCACACGGTGGTGGCGCGTGCCACAGACAACGACGGAGCAACTGGCGACTCGCCAGCCATCGCGTTCAGGATCGTCGATGGCCTCCTGCAGCAATACCAGTTCGATATCCAGGTGGGTGCCGGAACGACGGACAGGCAGGACAAGCCCGTCGACGCGGCCATCGACCTGACCGCTTTCCTGGCCAGCATTCCCGGAACTCTCGATGTCCAGTCACTTCAGGTGGCGGAAGTCGATATCACCGGCGAATTGATCAACGACGGGGTTCTCTTTCAGTTCGACCTGGACCCCGGCTTCGACCCGACCACCAACGCCGCGGGCAACCTCGTGTTCATCATGGACGGGATCACTCCTGCCGGATTTACCCGCTATTATCAACTGGCCTTCGATCTGGTCGGGGTTTGCCCTGATTGCCCGGCGCCTCCGGTGGTTGCCTTCCCGGTCAGCGTGGACAGTCTCACCTATGAAAACCAGCTTACCTATCAAATCGTGACGCCCCAGGCGACTTATATGTACCAGACCCAGGGTGGTGGTCTGGCGAGCATGATCGATCTCGACTCCCAGGACTGGGTTTCATTTCATGACGTCCCCGGCAGCGAAACCGCTGGCGAGTACCGCGGCATCCCGAACCTGGTCTTCAGCGAGGGCGACGCCGCCAACAGTTTTTTCCATCCCGGATTCACCAACGGCACGAGCTGGCTGGTCAACGCCGGCCCCTTGAAGGTGTCCGTGCGCTCGCAGGCGGGACCACTGGATAACTCCTGGGATGTCTTGTGGGAGTTCTACCCCGATTACGCCCGGATGACGGTGCTGGAGGC
>DAOWLV010000290.1 GCA_030643455.1 Candidatus Krumholzibacteriia bacterium
ATCCCGGCATCACCTTCATCTACATGACCGGCCACCTGGACGGCAGTGGCCCCGATGGAACCCTCTACGCCAACAATAACCGGATCCGCGCCTATTGCGATCAGAACGACAAGGTATTCTTCGATTTCGCTGACATCGAAAGCTACGATCCGGACGGCAACTACTACCCCGATGAATCGGACGGCTGCGGCTGGTGCCATGACTGGTGCGACACCCACGATTGCCCGCCAACGGTTGGCTGCGCCCACTCCCACTGCTTCAACTGCTACCAGAAAGGCAAGGCCTTCTGGTGGCTGCTGGCCCGGGTCGCCGGCTGGGACGGTTAGCCGGCCGGGACGACTGGCAAGCTGGGACGATTGGCAGAATACCGCACCAAAAAAGAAGGCCCCGGGGATCGCCCCCAGGGCCTTCTGTGTCACTCGACAACCGCCTGGCAATGATGGCGCAGCTACTTGAGCATGGTCATCTTGCGGCTGAAGGTATTGTCGGGACTGGTCAAACGGTAGAAATAGGTGCCCGAGGCCACCTGTCCACCGGCCGTGTCGCGACCGTCCCAGATCATCGTGTGCTCGCCGGCCGAACGAACTTCATTGGCCAGTACGCGTACCAGACGGCCAGTGACATCGTAAACGGCGAGATGGACCTGTGACTGACGGTCCAGGTTGAAGGAAATCTTCGTCTGCGGATTGAAGGGGTTGGGCACGTTCTGTGACAGGGTCACCAGTTGCGGCAACCCGTTGCCCGAATCCACACCCGACGCTCCCGGAGCCAGATACTGGAGGATCTGCTGCATCAACAGGTCCCTGTCCGCAACGGCGTTGATCGACTCGAAGCCGAAGCTGAAGGTCACGACCCTGGTGTTGCCGTATTCGACCCAGACTCCCGCGCCATTGTTGAGGTCGTAGGAGAAGCACCGGACGCCACCGCCGCCATTGACCGGTTCGATGACGTCGGGATCATTGTAGTTACCCGCACCGTCACCGCCCAACAGATCGAGTACGAGGCCATCGGAAATTGGATCGTCAGTGACCCCGGTGACATCCGATCCACTCGTCCCATTGGTCTGGTAGGCGACCCGCAGATAGAACTGGAGCCAGGTTCCGGCCTCGGCAAAGATGCCGGCGACCAGATGCTCACCGCTCAGGAAAACTCGACCACCCGCTCCCATGTAGGTCTGAAGCGCGGCGCGGTCATCCGCATCCAGGCTGGTGTAGTTGTTACCGGTCTGCCAGATGACCACTTCATAAGGCGCCAGCGTTTCGGCGGTAATCCCACCCAGGGCACGCTCCCAGACCGCAGAGGTCTTGGTGGTGGTGCCGATGGCCGGACCGAAGAAATCGTAGGCATAACCGGCGCCGCCGTCATCGGAAACGATCAGCAGGTCCGAGCCGGCGATGATACCCACGAAGGGCACGTTGATGTCATCCATCTCACCACTATGTGAATGCACATTCAGCACGGCGCGACCGGATCCACCACCATCCCCGGGGACAATGGTCACCGTCAGTTCGGCCGTATCATACTGTTCCAGGGTCACCGTCGTGGTGGTCATGTCCACTCCACCCAAGGTGAAATAGGCGTCCCACCCCTCCGGCAACGAACTCGTGTCCATGTTGATGTCCACGGTATGTTCAGGGGCGATTCCGATGTTGGTGACCGTGGTCAGACCGAATGTGTAGGGCGCATCGATGATGGCCTGCTGCTCACCGTCCACCTCGACATTCAGCGTATACGGAGTGATGTAAGTGCTGCCGGAGTTGTAGATCAGCCTGTCGCTGTCCCGCTGGACAAAGGCGAAGGCCCACAGCTCGGACGGGTCCCACTGGCCGTCCATATGCAGCGGTATCGTGACCTCTTGAATCTCGCCGACGTTCATGATGGTCAGCGGCGTGTCGGCCGGCATATCGCGCAGGACGTTGTGATAATCCGTACCGCCATAGCTCAAGCCGTTTTCACAGATTCCCACACGGAGGTAGGTATTGGCATTGCTCCCCAGATCCTCGAAAACCTCGATCTTGACCGTGATGTAGGGATCGTCACCTACGAAACTGTAGGACATGACCGAGACAGCCAGGGGCGCATCCACGGCGAGACGGGCATCGATTTTTGCCGCGAATGAAACGCCGTCGCGGTCACCGGAACCGGATCCCACCTGGCGTACAACTCCGTCCCAGACGATGTCCGGGATGCCGCCCATGCCGTAGTAGTTCATCCGCTGATCGGACTCGGGGCAACTCAGTCCTCCCGACGAGGCGAGGTACTCCACCCAGATGAATTCGCTGCGACTGAAAAAGTCTTCCTCACAAACTGTGAGGCCTGCTCTCGCATTGGGGCAATAGCCTCACCACGTGGCCGAGCCGAGCTCGGAAATTACGGTGCGGGGCACCGCCTGCGCCGTCATCGGCAGGACGAATAGGACGGCCAGAATGATAAGCAATAGCGAACGCAACTTCATGGTTTGCCCCCTCAGGCAAGGGTTCAAGATTGACACGGGTTCAAGATTGACACGGGTTCAAGATTGACAAGACGCTGACCAGGCGCACACCTGTGTGCTTTGGGTCACACCCAAGTCGGAATATCCCAGTATAGCAGATGGCGAACGAAGCTGGAAGTTTTTTGAATATGTTTTATTATTTTGGAAATGATAATCGATATCTGTACGAATTTTGGTTTTCGGACGATATCTTCACCGGTGAAGACGGCCGTTCCGGATCGTGGTCGGGTTGATTCGGAAACAAAACAAGATGAATCATTTCAGGCTCGTGGTATATTTTGCATGGAGGCAACAAGGAATGAGTCTTGAACTGAAGGTCAATTCCGTCCCCATCGAGCTGGGCGGAACCATGAATACCAGAATCCTGGAAGAAGGGGATTTCCGCAAAACCGGGCCCCTGCGCCGGCTGTTCACCAGTCTTCCCCTGGGCCAGACCCTCTACCAGGCCAACAACTGCCAGCTGGAATGTTTCGACGATGATTTCAGCATCTACCCCTGCACCCATGGTTACCTCAACCGTGATCGCCAGTGGGAAACGAAAGCTGCGGTTTATCTGGAGGGTGGACGAGTGAGGAAATTGGAGTTCCAGGTGGTCAACGGGCATTACGCCGCCTCCAATTTTTTTGAACGTTTCCAGGAGGCCTGCAGCGCGGCCCTGGGAGAACCGGTGGAAAGTTCCCGCTTCCTCACCCGCTGGAAAAATGGCACGGCGGTGGTGACCTGCACCCTGCATCCTGACATGGTCAATGCTGATTTTTTGATGGAACTCATTGAAAACTGAGAATTTTCCCCGGCCTCAACGATTCTCGAGAAGTTTCTCCGCGTATTGGATTCCCGCATCGACCGTCGTGATTTCCCCGGCCAGCTGGGCCTCGTAACATCTGGCGAGAATCCCGCCGAATGCCGGGCCGGGTTTCTGACCCAGGGCCACCAGATGCCGGCCCAGAACCAGGGGTTCAGGCGGTTGTTTTTCGATTTCCAGGCGGCGGGCAGCTTCCAGCAACCAATCTCCCGCCGGGTATTCCGTCGAGACCAGCGGAGGCCGGCCCAGGACATCGGCCCGGGCCACCCGGACCAGCCGGTCGATGCGGCCGACCCGTGCGGCCAGACGCCGGATCGCCGCGTCCGAAGCCTTGGCCTTGAACAGGGTCGAAGGCCGCATATGCTCTGCCACCAGGGGTTTCACCTCGACCAGGAGCTTCCGGTGGCTGGTCATCCGGCCCAGGAATTGTTCGGTCGCAACGACGCCGCGTTGTTCGTGCCCAAGGGACCGGATCACGCCATCTTCACAGGTGGTCGTTTCAGGCTTGCCCAGGTCGTGACACAACACGGCCAGGCCCACCACCAGATCCTCCCAGGGGTGACCGATCTTTTCCGCGGCAAAGGCGTCCAGGCAGTGCAGGGTGTGGACCCAGACATCGCCCTCCGGGTGCCACTCGGGATCCTGCCGAACCCCTGGTAGGGCCGCCAGCTCGGGAAAATATTGCAACCAGCCGCATTCCCTGAGAAATGCCAACCCCCGAGAAGGCACCTTGCCCAGGGTGATCAGCTTGGTCCATTCCCCGAAGATCCGTTCGCTGGTCAATCCTTCCGGTTCGATGGCCCGACAGAGTTCCACCGTTTCGGACACCACCTGCAGATCGAACCTGGCCGCCAGTTGCATGCCGCGCAGAACACGGAGGGGATCTTCCCCGAAAGCAGGCGACGTGTGGCGTAATTTCCCGTGGGCCAGGTCGTCCAGACCGTCGAAGGGATCTTCCACCTGGCCGGTCAAGGGATCGAGGTAGACGGCGTTGAGGGTGAAGTCGCGCCGGGCGGCCGCTTCGGGCAACGACATATCGGGATCCGAGTGGACCTCGAATCCCTTGTGGCCCAGACCGATCTTGGCTTCGCGCCGGGGCAGGCCCACGTCGATGGGCCATCTGCGCAGCTTGATGATGCCGAAGGATTGTCCGACCAGGTCCAGCTCGAATTCCTTTTCCAGGGTGGCGCGTAGATCCACCGCGGACAGACCGAAGACCTCCAGGTCCAAATCGCCGGTGGCCAGGCCCAGAAATCCGTCGCGAACCACGCCGCCGACCAGCCAGGCACGACCCCCGGCTGTGGCGATGGTGCGACAGACCCTGGTCAGCACCTCGGCGAGATCCTCGTCGAGGTGGTCCAGGTTCGGGTGTTTGCCGTCCGGGTGGCTGGGCATGACTGGCGCGGGTCTCCTTTACGCGGGTCGGACGTGAATATACCTTGCAAGGTCAGCATAGCCCCCTGGTCACAAAAAAGGAAACTCCGTCTTGAGCGCA
>DAOWLV010000261.1 GCA_030643455.1 Candidatus Krumholzibacteriia bacterium
CCCCCTGGTCGCTCCGGGCGGGAACCGTCGCAAGTTCAAGATCATCGTCGTGGGCACCGGCCTGGCCGGCGGCGGCGCCGCGGCAACGTTGGGTGAGCTCGGTTACAACGTGCTGAACTTCTGCATCCAGGATACCCCCCGGCGGGCCCACAGCGTGGCTGCCCAGGGCGGAATCAACGCCGCTAAAAACTACCAGAACGACGACGACAGCGTGTTCCGCCTGTTCTACGACACCATCAAGGGTGGGGACTACCGCTCACGCGAGGCCAACACCTACCGTTTGGCCCAGTTGTCAGGCAACATCATCGACCAGTGCGTGGCCATGGGCGTGCCCTTCGCACGCGAATACGGCGGCACCCTGGCCAACCGCTCCTTCGGCGGCGTGCAGGTCAGCCGCACCTTCTACGCCCGGGGCATCACCGGCCAGCAGCTTCTGCTCGGCGTGTACAGCGCCCTGAGCCGGCAGGTCGCGGCAGGAACTGTGAAGATGTTCCCCCGGCATGAAATGCTGGACCTGGTCGTGGTCGACGGCAAGGCGCGTGGCATCATCGTTCGCGAACTGATCACCGGCGAGATCAAGCGTTACGAAGCCGACGCCGTGGTCCTGGCCACCGGCGGCTACAGCCCGGTGTTCTACCTGTCGACCAATGCCGTGAACAGCAACGCCACGGCCATCTGGCGGGCGCACCGACGCGGCGCCCTTTTCTCGAATCCCTGCTTCACGCAGATCCACCCCACCGCCATACCGCACCTGGGCGACTACCAGTCCAAGCTCCCGTTGATGAGCGAGAGCCTGCGCAACGACGGCCGGGTCTGGGTACCCAAGGAAGCGGGCGACAAGCGGCCTCCCGGCCAGATCCCCGAGAACGAGCGGGACTACTACCTGGAACGGCGCTATCCTGCCTTCGGCAACCTGGTGCCCCGCGACATCGCGGCCCGGGCCGCCAAGGTGGAATGCGATGCCGGCAAGAGCGCCTATCACTCCGACCACTCGGTGTACCTCGATTTCGCCGAGGCCATCGGCAGGCTGGGCAAGGACGTCGTGAAGGACCGTTACGGCAATCTCTTTGCCATGTACGAGGAGATCATCGGTGACAACCCCTACGACACTCCGATGATGATCTACCCCGCCCCCCACTACACCATGGGCGGACTGTGGGTGGACTACAACCTGCAGAGCACCATCGAAGGCCTGTTCGTGGCCGGCGAAGCCAACTTCTCCGATCACGGCGCCAACCGCCTGGGAGCCAGCGCCCTGATGCAGGGGCTGGCCGACGGTTACTTCGTGGTGCCCCGGGTGGTGGCCAACTACCTGGCCGGAGCAAAGCTGGATCCGGTCACGACGGACAACGAAGCCTTTGGCGCGGTTGAAAACGATGTGCGTGAAAACTTCCAGCGGTTGCTGAACATCAAGGGCGAACGCACGGTCAGGGAGATCCACTGGGATCTGGGCCGGACCATGTGGCACCATGTGGGCATGGCCCGCAACCGCGAGGGTTTGACCGAAGCCATTGAAACCATCCGCAAGCTGCGCGGCGAATTCTGGCAGAACCTGGCCCTCAGCGGCACGGACATGGACCTGAACAAACAGCTCGAGCAGGCAAACCGTCTGTCGGATTACCTGGAACTGGGTGAACTGATGGCTCGCGACGCCCTGATGCGCGAGGAATCATGCGGGGGACACTTCCGCGAGGAACATCAGACCGAAGAGGGCGAAGCCAAGCGCGACGACGCCGACTTCACCTTCGTCTCGGCCTGGGAGTACCGCGGCGAGAACAAGGAACCCGTCATGCACAAGGAAGACCTGAAATTCGAAAACGTGGAACTCAAGACCCGCAGCTACAAATAGAGGAAGGATTGTCCCATGAGCGACAAGTCCAAGACGATTCATCTGAAAATCTGGCGGCAGGCCCGCGGTGAAGCCAAGGGCCGGTTCGTCGACTACACGGTGGAAAAAATTCCCCCGCTGATGTCCTTTCTCGAGATGCTCGACGTTTTGAACGAGGATCTGGTCAAGAAGGGTGAAGAGGCGGTCGAATTCGACAACGATTGCAGGGAAGGCATCTGCGGAACGTGCGGCATGATCATCAACGGGGTGGCGCACGGCCCTCACGCCGGCACCACCACCTGCGAAGTGCGCATGAGGTCCTTCAAGGATGGCGAGACCATCACTCTCGAACCTTTCCGCGCCGGACCCTTCCCCATCATCAAGGACCTGATAGTCGACCGCGACGCGTTTGACCGGATCCAGGGCAAGGGCGGGTTCGTGAGTTCGAATGTCGGGTCGGCACCGGACGGCAACGCCTTCATGGTGCCCAAGGAGGCGGCCGACAACGCCATCGACGCAGCTGCCTGCATTGGCTGTGGAGCTTGCGTGGCCGCCTGCCCCAACGCCTCCGCTTCACTGTTCGTCAGCGCCAAGATCAGTCAGTTCTCGTGGCTGCCCCAGGGGGATCCCGAGCGGACACGAAGGGCTTTGCTGATGGTGGAGCAGATGGATGCTGAAGGGTTTGGAGATTGTTCGAACCATGGGGAGTGTGAGGCGGTTTGTCCGAAGGAGATCTCCATTCAGAATATCGCCAGGATGAGGCGGGAATTCTTGAAGGCGGCCATCAAGGGGTAGATCCAAACAATTGAACAATGACATCGGCGGGGGCTTTGCTCCCGCCGTTTTCTATTCGAAAGCCGAATTCATCTCTTCACGAATAACCGCCACCCGCAGGTCCAGGGAATCCGCCTCGGCGGTCCGGCCGACCTCCCTCAACGCCGCTGAATAATCAGGCAGGATTTCCGCCAGATCCGGGTGATGCGTTCCGAGCGCCTTTTCATGAATGGCCACCGCCTTTGCGAACAAGGGCAGGGCCTCCTCAGGTTTGCCCCTCTGGTGTGCCAGTAAACCCATGTCACGCAGGGTCCACCCCACGTCGGGATGCTCCTGGCCCAGGGCACCCACCCGGATCTCCAGGGCACGGGCGTACAGGGCTTCCGCATCGGTGAAATTTCCCCGGGACCGCTGCAGGTTGGCCAGGTTGTTCAACGTCTGGCCGACGGCGGGATGGTCCGGGCCCAGAGTCGTCTCCCTGATGTCCAGCGCCCGGCGAAACAGGGGATCAGCCCGATCGAACTGCCCCTGTTCAAAGTGGCAAAGGGCCAGGTTGTTCAGGGCCAGGGCCAGGCGGGGATGATCGGATCCCAGGACCTTTTCGTAGATCCCGGAGGCGCGCCGATAAAGGGGTTCCGCGTCCTTGTACCGGTTCTGGTGGTGATAGAGCAGGGCCAGGTTGTTCAACCCCTTGGCCACGTCGGAATGGTCGGAGCCGTACGCATTTTCCCACAGGCGAAGGGCCTGTTTGTAAAGCCGCTCGGCCTCCTGGTAGTTGCCCCGGTTCCAGTTGAGAACCGCCAGGCTGTTGTAGCTGCGGGCAACCTCTGGATCGTCGGGGCCCAGCGCAGCGCTGCGAATGGCCAGGGCCCTTTCGTAAAGGGGCTCGGCCTGATCGTACTTGCCCTGCCTTCGGTAGACACTGGCCAGCTGGTTGATGCTGAGGGCCAGATCGAGGTTTTCCGCCTGGTCACCCTCCCGGTCCATCACCGCCACCGCTTCGGTCAGCATGGCTTCCGCGTCGTCATACCGACCTTTGACGTAATAAAGATCTCCCAGATCGGCGAGCAGGGTGGCCGCGGCAACGTCATCGGCGCTGCTGACACTGCGCCGCAGCTCCAGGGCCCTTTCCAGCTGGGGGGCGGCCTCTTCGTAAAGCCCGAGGTTCTGATAGACCTTGCCGATGGTATTCATCAACCGGGCCTGGGTCAGGGGCTCGCCCTTCAGTTCCTCGGCGATGCGAAGAGAACCCTGGTCGAGGATCTCCCGCGCCGTGATGGTATTGCCCTTGGCCTGGTCCGGATCGGACACCTCGAAAAGATCGACCAGGAAATCCGAAACCTTCCGGGCTGTTTCAGCCTCCTGTCGGGCATGTTGTTCGGCTTTGACCGCCCGGATCAGACCTGTTGTCGTGCCGGCGATGCCAAGCAGGACCGCCACAAACACGAATACCGCCGCGGCAACGCCCGTCCGGTGCCGGCGAATGAATTTGCGGGCCTTGTAGGTGGTACTCGGAGGGCCGGCAATAACCGGCTCGAAATCGAGATGACGCCTGATGTCCAGGCCAAGACCCCGGGCCGTTTCATAGCGCCGTGTCCGGTCCTTTTCCAGCGCCTTCATGGTGATCCAGTCCAGATCACCCCGCAGCTTCTTGCCCAGACCAGTGGGCGTGACACTCCGGTTGCCCGCCACCTTGATCAGGGTCTCGCTGGATCCGGCCATGGTCTTGGCCCGGGTGCTGGGTTTGGGCGCCTCGTCCTCGCGGATGATCCTCAGGACCTCGTAGAATCCCTTGTCCTTCAGGTCTTCCGATGGAAACGGGAGATGGCCGACAAGTAGCTCGTAGAGCACCACGCCCAGGGCGTACACGTCGGTCCGGGTGTCGATACCCTGGGCTGCCATGTCCGTCTGTTCCGGACTCATGTATTCCGGCGTGCCGACCAGCTGGCCCGCGCTGGTGGTCATGGTGTTGTCGAACATGGAATCGTCCATGGCCTTGGCCACGCCGAAGTCGATGATCTTGGGCGCCGGCTGCCCATCGACCGTCCCCACCAGGACGTTGGAGGGTTTCAGGTCGCGGTGGATGATCGCCTTTTGATGCGCGTGCTGAACCCCTTCACAGACCAGGATAAAAAGATCTAACCGCTCGGGGACCGAAAGTTTGTGCTCGTCGCAGTAGTCGTTGATGGGAATTCCCTCGACGTACTCCATGACGAAATAGGGGCGGCCTGCTTCGGTGGCCCCGGCGTCGAAAACCTTGGCGATGGCCGGGTGGTCCATCATGGCCAGGGCCTGCCGCTCCGATGCGAACCGGGCGACGAACTCGTCGGTATCCATTCCCCGCTTGACCATCTTCAGGGCGACCCTGCGCTTGATGGGCTCGAGTTGCTCCGCCTCGTAGACCAGCCCCATGCCGCCTTCGCCGATCTGCTTGACCAGGCGGTACGGGCCGATCTGCTCGGGGGCCTCGGTGGTGGAAGCCTCCCCGGCCGTCGGTTCGGCTTCGGTCTGACCCCAGGCCACCGTGTTGAGCGGATCCTCTTCGGGGTTGAGGTTGATGGTATTGTCCGTGGACATGGAATTCC
>DAOWLV010000286.1 GCA_030643455.1 Candidatus Krumholzibacteriia bacterium
ACCATCGACGAGGTGCCCCAGCCGCAACAGGTGTGGATCGCCCGGCCACATGAACCCTCGGATGTTCCTGGATCCGGAGTCCCGCGTTCGGCCGTCGCGTTGTCCGCCTGGCCCAACCCGTTCAACCCTTCGGTCAGTCTGGCTATGGAAACGCCGCTTCCGGGTTCGGCGAGTCTGGACGTGTTCGATGTCCGTGGCCGGCTCGTGGTGCGCCTGTTTGACGGTTTTTTACCGGAGGGGCGTCGCGAAGTGACCTGGGATGGGAAAAACGCCGAGGGCCGTCCCGCACCGAGTGGTGTCTATTTCGCCCGGTTGGAAACCGAGGCGGGCCGGGTGGTCAGGAAGCTGGTTCTAGCGGAATAATTGGGTGTTGTTCAAGGCCTTTCGGTGGGTTGGGTTAACATAATATGGCCCCCCGGGGGGCCTTTTCTTGCTGTCCGGACCAAGGCGATATTGATTTGAGGTTCGTTACCCGGGAGCCCGATATCAGGAGGCCTCGCTTTGAGTCTACGCCGCATCGTATCGCTGACCCTGTTCCTTGCCATCGCCATGATGCTGACCAGCAGCATCATTCTCTACATCGTTCCCCACGGGAGAGTGGCCTACTGGGCCAGCTGGACACTGTGGGGTCTGAGCAAGACCCAATGGGGCAACCTGCACACCAACGCAGGCCTGTTGATGCTCATCGCCGCCTCCTTTCACCTCTATTTCAACTGGCACCCGGTGACCGGTTACATGAAGAACAAGGCCCGGGACTTCAAGCTTTTCACACCCAATTTCAACATGGCCCTGGCCGTGACGGCTGTGGTGGCGACCCTGACCCTGCTCGAGGTTCCACCCATGGCCTGGATTCAGGACCTGGGGGAGTCCATCAAGGATGGCGGAACGGAGAAATTCGGGGAGCCGCCCTACGGTCATGCCGAGGAATCCAACCTCCGGACATTCATTCGCAACGTCGGGCTGGACCCTGAGGTGGCCAAGACGAATCTGGCGGCCGCGGGAATCCAGGCTGACGATCCCGATGTGATCATCGCCGACCTGGCTCATGACAACAGCATGTCGCCCCAGGCCCTGTTCGAAATAATGAAAGGCTCCGATGACCAGCGCCCCACGGGCCCGATGGCCATCCCGACCACAATGCCGATGGGCACAGGCAAACTCACCCTGGAAGCATTCTGCCAGTCGTACAACCGTGACGTCGCCGAAGCGGTGACGATCCTGGAGGCCGCCGGGGTGAAGGTTGATCCCGGACATGCCCTGAAGGACATCGCGGTGGCCAACGAGATGGAAGTCCTCGACCTGCTTGATATCCTCCGTGAGGGGGATGGCGAAGATCAGTAGCCGCAGCAGCACCCCTGATGAACGAAGCCGAACCAGGAGGTTTTTCAATCTGGTCTCGGTGATTTATCCGCTCATCGAGCGGAGCTTGATGCCGGCCTACCGTAGAGCCCTGCGGAAACTGGAACTGGATACCGGTTTGAGTGTCATGGATCTGGCCACCGGAACGGGCATCCTGGCCGCTGCTTTTGCTGAACGAGGTCACCCCACGACCGGAATCGATTTTGCAGCGAATCTGCTGAACAGGGCGCGAAAGAAATTTCCCGCGGTAACATTCAGGGAGATGGATCTCGTGGAGCTGGACGGGATCCGGGACGGGTCATTCGGGATCGTCTCGATTGGATATTTTCTCCATGGGGTCGATTCCGAATTCCGAAAAGAGGTTCTAGAGGAGGCCGCCCGGATAGCATCGGACTACGTGATTGTCTTCGACTACGGCAGGCCGGGGAACTTCGTGGTCCGATTCATCGAGTGGGTGGAAGGCCCACATTATCCCGTCTACCTGGCGTCGTCCAGGGTCGCGGAATACCGGGAGGCGGGGCTGGAAATCGTGAAGGATTTTCCTACGTCTGATTTTGGGCAGGTCTGGGTTTGCCGGCACCTCACAGGAAGGGTTTGAATTCGCGTCAACACATTGGTTGTGCTCGGACCCAGATATTTTTGACAATATCCTGCAAAGAGGATACTTTCCCTCGTGATATTGAACTGGTAGTGCGATGGGGTTTTGGAAATTCCAAGGAGAAGTAAAATGAAGATTCGTAACAATGGTATTGCCGTTGTCCTGGTGATGATGCTGGCCGCAGTCCTTTCGGGTTGCAGCAGCGCTAACAAGGCTGTGGAGGAAAGCGGAGCGGGGGGGCTGGATCTGAGTCAACAACTCATGGGCTCTTTCGGTGACTTCAGCAAGATCCTGGGCTCTGTCACCGATACGGGATCAGCCGAAAAAGCAGTTCCGCAGCTGAATTCCCTTAGCGCGGATCTGGACGATCTGGCCAAGGCCGCGGGCGATGCATCCCCCGAGGTGCAGTCCAGCCTGAGCGATATTGCCGCCGCCCAGATTCCGGGTTTGACCGAGATTACCGATAAGGTTTACGCCATCCCCGGGGTCAAACCTGTGGTCAAACCTCCGGTTGATGGGCTGCTGACCAAGTTTGCGGGTTTTAAATAGAAAAGCATTGATGTTCCCCGGGGGCCTCCCCGGGGAACGATATTATTTCAGTTTGGCGAAGCTCTCCGATCCTGGCAACTCTGACTTTCTACACGTTCGGGACCCTGATCACGGCCCATGCGGCTCCAGATCCGGCAACTCCTCCTTGTCCCTGACATACCTGTCCAGCCAGTGGCGGATCTCCCCGTAGGCCTCGGCCCGGAACTCCGACAGTCCGTGGTCGGCCCCCTCGTACATGATTAATCGGTAGGGCCGGCGCAGTTCAAACAACGCTTCGGCCATGCGAATCGATTCGGTGGGATGAACCCGCCAATCAGCCGTCCCGTGCATCAACAGGATCGGCGTGGTGGGGCATAGCTTTTTCGGCCATTCGATGGGACTGCGGGCGGCCAGGGCTTCTTCTTTCACGTTCCAGTAGTCGGGAATCAGCTCGGCATAGACGAAAGTTTCCATGTCGGGGCGGTCTTCGATGGTGAACCGGCTGTCGGTCACTCCGGCCACGATGGCCGCGGCGCGCAGACGGTCGGTTCCGGCCAGGGCGAGGTACGTCATGAGGCCGCCGCGGCTGAAGCCGATCATGCCGATCCGCTCGGCATCGGCCTCCTTGTCCAGGGATTCCAATAACGGGATGAGATTGAGCACATCGGCCACTTCAGCGCCCCCGAATTCCTCGATTCCCTCGGTGCCGCCGCCGTTGCCCCGGTACTGGCTGGCGACCACCACGTAACCCCAACTCGCGAATCTGGCCAACCGCAGGGCGACCCTCAAAGGAGCGTTGGCACCGAATTCCCGGTTGCCGCCCCGGTTGTAGATGATGCAGGGATAGGGACCGGGCGTTTTCGGAGTGATGATGTGACCCGCGACGCGCAGACCGTCGCTGATGTAGACGATATCGTCGATGTCGACCAGGTCGAGGTGGGCGTTCTCTTCCATGGGTGAACCGTCGACCTCGAGAAGCTCCGCCGGGATGACCATGGGCTTTCGCGAGATCAGCTGGCCGTCTTCCAGGGGACGGGGCTTCAGCAGGTCGGCTCGATCCAGCACCCGGCCGGCCAGCACCGTCTGGTGGATGTCCTTCAAGTGCCCGATATCGGTACGGGGATCGGAACCGAGGATCACCAGGTCCGCCCGCTTGCCCTGGACGATCTCGCCGATTTCTGTCCAGTCGAAAACCTTCGCCGGATTGCTGGTCGCCGTGGCCAGGGCCTGCCGCGGACTGTGTCCCACCGTGACGAGCGCCTCGAGTTCGTGGTGCAGGGAAATGCCGGGCATCGTGCCCCACACATCGGCTCCACTGCCGGCGAGGTACTGGCACCCCACCGAAAAATACCCGGCATCCAGAGCGATTTCGGCCATGGCGATGGTGCGGTAGGCCTCGGCCTTGCCCTTGTCGTAGGTGTGCTCCCCGGTGACCGGATCTGCCGGCCAGTGGATGTCGCGCGGATCCAGAATGGCAGCAACGGGCCCATCCCAGGGATTTGCGTGACCGGGTCGATCCAGGTAACCGAGGCTGAGGGTGGGCAAAAGGGCCGTCCCGCCCGCGGCGATTTCGGCTCCGTATTCGCGCACCGCATCGATGTCGGCGGCCAGATCGGGAAGCATCTGGTAATAACGCCACTTGGAGCTTCCGAGATCATCGCTGAAAGGTTCGTCGTCGATACCCTGTCGCAATTCGTCCGGCGCCAGGCCCAGGGAGTAGCGGGTGGTGTGCACGAAGGCGTCCACGCCCATGGCGGCGGCGTCCACGTATTTCGTGCGTGCGAGTTCACCGATCACCGGCATACCCAGTTCGTGGGATCGTTCCACGACGGCGGACATCTGCGTGGGATCGACGCGGTACATCACCAGCAGGACATCCGCGCCGTTCGTGTATTCTTTTTCGACGGAGGCCAGGAGTTCGGGCAGGGGAGCGGCTTCGTAACCGACTTCTCCCAGCAGGCGGATGTCGGGCGAAGGGTCGGAATCCAGGTCGAGCGGACCACGGCGCGTGCTTTCCACTCCCACGATGGTGGTGACGCCCATGGCAAGATAGGTGTTGGCCTGCGCCTGGTGGTTCAAGGCGGCGAAGCAGTCGATCAGGCCTGGAATGGCGAATCCGCCCTGGGCATCCAGTACCTCGACTCCCTCGGGGACCTCGATTTCGGCCGCGGGGCCGACCGCGCTGATCTTCCCGTCCAGGATTACGATGACTGCGTCTTCGATGTCGTTTGTCGAGGCGCCGCGGTCAGCAACGTCGATGACCGTGACATTGCGGATGACCAGGTCCTCGGCGGACCATGCCGGGGTCGCGGAGGAAAGGAAAAGGACGGCGATCAGTAGGATGTTCGAT
>DAOWLV010000225.1 GCA_030643455.1 Candidatus Krumholzibacteriia bacterium
CGAACTTCTCGATGAGCCGGTCGGCCAGGCCCTGATGGAACCGCTGGAACGTCGGCGAGAACCCCTGGGTCTCCTCGTAACGGCCGGAATATTCGGTCAGCACCGGGTCGAAGGCCGTGTTGCCCACGAAACCGCACACGTCGCAGAAGCCCAGGGCGATATCACCCTTGGGATAATCCAGCGCCTCCTGTTTCGTGGCCAGCAGGATGCAGCTGTTGGTGGGCACGCCACTCGCGGTATGAAAAATCTCCATCGTGCCCTCATGACAGTTGGGGCAGCGGATGGCTCCCTGGGATTCGCTCAATGGATTCTTCCTTTATGTCAGACGATGTGCGGGTCAGGCACGGGAATGATGAACTTGCCGCCCTTGTCGCGGAAAGCCTGCTCCTGCGCGAGGATCTCGTTCTCGAGGTTCCAGGGCAGCAGCAGAACAAAGTCGGGCTGGTTCTCGGCGATCTTCTCCGCGGCCACGATGGGGATCCGCTGGCCGGGCATGTAACGCCCCTGCTTGTGAATGTTCTTGTCGGCCACGAAATCCAGGAATTCGGTGCCGATGCCCACGTAGTTGATCATGGTGCTGCCCTTGGCCGCGGCCCCGTAGGCGGCAATGCTTTTTCCCTGACCCTTCAGGTCGGTCAGCATGGTGAGCAGGTTTCCCTTCAGGGTTTCCACCCGTCGGGAAAATTCGCGGTAGTAGTCGATGCGGTCGATGCCCAGTTCCTTCTCTTCGGCCAGCAGGCCGGTCACGCTCTTCAGCGGCGCATCGATCTTTTCGATGAACAGCCGCAGGGAGCCGCCGTGGATGGGCAGACGCCACACGTCGTTCAGGAACAGGCCGTGCCGGCGCAGCAGGTTGTCGACCGCCGTCACCGAGAAGTAACACAGATGTTCGTGATAGATGGTGTCGAACTCGCAGTGGTCGATCAGGTCGCGAACGTAGGGGAATTCGATGACCGCCATGCCCTCGGGCTTGAGCAGGGCCGCGATGCCGGCCACGAACCCGTTGGTGTCGGCCACGTGGGCCAGCACGTTGTTCGCGTGGATGATGTCGGCCTGCTTGCCTTCGGCGGCCAGCTTTTTCGCGAAGTCGATGCCGAAGAACTCGGCCAAACTCGGCACACCGATCTTTTCCGCGGCTTCACAAAGGGCCGGCACCGGATCGATGCCCAGCACGGGAATTCCACCATCCACGTAGTTCTTCAGCAGGTAGCCGTCATTGCTGGCCAGTTCCACCACCAGGCTGTCCGGGCCAAGTCCGCGCCGTTCGATCAACTCCAGAACGTTTTTCTTCGAATGCTCGAGCAGATAGTTGCTGAACGATGAAAAATAGGGGTAGTCCTCGTCGAAGAGCATGCCCGGATCCACCGTCTCGAGAATCTGCATCAGCGAGCAGGACGGACAGAACACAACCTTCAATGGAAAGGTCGGTTCGTGCTCGTCCAGTTGCGACTCGTGCAGCATGCGGTCGGCCAGGGCCGTGGTGCCCAGGTCCAGGACCTGTTCGAGATCGGTATGCCCGCAGGAGCGGCAGGCCCGCTCGGTTTCACTGCGACTGGCTGATGGGTTGGTTTCCTTGTTCATCGTTCTACTTCTCCACCACGGTTGAAGTCCAGCGCAGGGTATTGTCCAGTCGTCCGTCATCGAGCAACTGCTTCACGTGGCCGATGCGCTTGAAGCGCGGACCCTCGAAATCTTCCAGCGTCAGTCCGACCCGCTGGTAGGCCTCCAGCAATTGCTCCACCCCGCGGCGCACTGTCCACTGGGGTTTAAAACCGTGCACGGTCCGGGACAGCAGGTTGCAGTCCACCCGGTAACAGCGCTTGTCCGGCTCGGCGCCTTCGGCAAATCCGATCTCGCAGTTGGGCACGACGTCGTGAACGATTTCGGCCACCTCGCGGATCTGGTAGTTCTCTGTCGTGGTGCCGATGTTGAAGGCCTGGCCATGGACCAGTTCCCGGTCGGCCTCGAGGATGGACACGTAGGCTCGGCAGATGTCCTCCACATGCACCAGTGGTCGCCAGGGCGAACCGTCGCTCTTGAGATGGACTTCGCCAGTGGTGAAGGCCCACGCCGTGAGGTTGTTGACCACCAGGTCAAAACGGATGCGCGGGGACATGCCGTAAGCCGTCGAGGCCCGCAAAAAGGTCGGGCTGAAATCGTCGTCGGCCATGGGCCCCACGTCGTTCTCCACCTCCACCTTGGACACGCCGTAGGGCGTGACGGGGTTGAAGCGGGCGTTTTCGTCCAGGAAGTCCTGGCCCCCGCCCCCGTAGTTGCTGCAACTGCTGGCAAACAGGAAGCGGCTGACACCGGCCTCCTTGGCCAGGCGGGCGATGCGCACCGACCCCTGATGGTTGATGTCCTCGGTCAGGCTGGGATTGTAGTCGCCCAGCGGATCGTTGGACAGGCCGGCCAGATGGATGATGGCATCGAAGCCCTGGACATTTTCCAGTTCCACGTCCCTCACGTCCCCGATCAACTCGGGAATGACGGGCAGTTCACCGTCGAAGGTGCAGGCACGGAACAGATCGCTGTCCAGACCCGATACTTCATGGTCGCGTTCGAGCAGAAGAGGAACCAGGACACTCCCTATGTATCCCCTGTGACCGGTAACCAGAACTCGCATTTCAACTCACCTCGGTTTTCGGTATTTGGTTGTCGCCGGGTCAGTCCCAGCACTTCCAGGGAGCATCGCCGCTCTCCCAGAGCGTCTGTAGAATGTGTTTTTCGCGCAGCGTGTCCATGCACTGCCAGAAGGAATCGTGTTTGTAGGCCATGAGCTCGCCGTCGTTGGCCAGGCCCACCATGGGCGCCTGTTCGAACATCACCGGGTCGCCATCGATGTAGTCCAGCACCTTTGGCTCCAGCACGAAAAAGGCGCCGTTGATCCAGCCTTCGGCCGTCTGCGGTTTTTCGGTGAAGCACTTGACCTGGTCGCCCTCGAATTCGATGTGGCCGTAGCGGGCGGGCGGGCGGGCGGCCGTCAGCGTCGCCAGCTTGCCGTGATTCTTGTGGAAGTCGTGGAGGTCGTTGATGTTCACGTCCGACAATCCGTCCCCCCAGGTCAGCATGAAGGTGCCGTCCCCCAGCCATGGCTGCAACCGTTTGATGCGACCGCCCGTGCCGGTCATCATGCCGGTTTCGACCAGATGCACCGTCCACTCGGGACGGTGATCCTCGTAGGTCAACACGTCGCCGGTATTGGTCTTGACGGTCATGTGCCCCTCGAGGCTTCCGAAATCCCTCATCCAGCGCTTGATGTACTCTCCCTTGTAACCCAGGGCTATCACGAATTCGTTATATCCGTAATGGGCGTACATCTTCATGATGTGCCACAGGATGGGGCGCACCCCGATTTCGACCATGGGCTTGGGACGCACCTCGGTCTCTTCCGCGAGGCGGGTGCCCATGCCCCCGGCGAGGATGGCTACTACGGGTTTCTTGGCCATAACGATCCTTTCGGCCCAATTCGATGGCTTCTTAGCGATTTGATCGTGGGGTCCCCAAAACAGATTTGCGGAGGCAAAATAATCCAGAAACCAATGAGATGCCATAGTAACACGGACAAATTTTACCCACAAGGGTTTTTAGTGTTTTTGTTGTAGTTTTTTACTTTTTAATCTATCTGGTTGATGGAAACTTGCGCAATGTTTCCTCACATGGGATTATCCCGGTCAAGGGATTGCGTAAATTTCCGATCAAGTCGTTATCAGAAAAGGATTCACCCCCAACACACCGCCGGCCTGGTCCGGAAGGGGCTACCCCGCCAATGTCCACCTCGTCCACCACGCGCGCGACGATGAAACATGCGGCCGTTTACAGTGCCGCCGCCATGGCCGGACGGCTCATCGGCTTCTTCATGCTGCCGTTTTACGCCCACATCCTTCGTGGGCACGGCTATGCGGTCATCGGCATGCTGGATGTGGGAATGGGGTTCCTGCTCGCCTTGCTGGTCTACGGGTTGCAGGGTTCGATCATCCGCCTCTATCACGACGAAAAGGACCCTGCGCGAAAACCCGTGGTCGTCAGTACGGGGATCATCCTGATCGGAACGACCACCGCCCTGCTGACCATCCCCCTGATCATTTTTGCCCGGCCGCTCTCCGCCTTTCTGATCGACGACGCCAACCTCAGCCATCTGATGATCATGGCCCTGCTCAGCTTCAACTTCGACCTGATGGGCCAGGCGGCCAGCAGCTGGCTGCTGGTGCGCAGCCGCTCCGCCCAGATGGCCGGGCTCAGTCTGATACGCCTGTTCATCGGATTGTCGTTGAACATCTACCTCATCCTGATCAAGGGCATGGGGCTGGACGGGTATTTCATCAGCTCCCTGGTAACCAACGCATTCAGTTGTCTGATCTTTGTCGGTATCGCCTTCCGGGAATGCGGACGGGAATTCGATCCGAAGATAGCGCGCACCATCCGCAACTTTCTCCTGCCTTTGATCCCGGGTTCAATTGCATCCTGGGTCGGGCGCCAGGTGGAGCGAATCCTGGTCAAGACCATGATCAGCCTCGATTCCGTGGGCATCATGGAAATGGGGTACAAGTTTCCTGTATTGATCCCCATTCTGGTCACCAGGCCGTTCATGCGGTCCTGGGAAACCCGACGGTTCGAAATCGCCGATGAACCGGACGCCCCCCAGACCATCGCCCGCATGTTCACCTATTTCATCTTCATCCTGTCCTGGCTCGGATTGATCATGGCCGTGGTGATCAAGCCGGTGCTGGAGATCCTGACGCCACCCGAGTTCCATCTCTCCTACCGCATTGCCCGTGTGGAAATCGTGACCGTCATCATGCAGGGTGCCGGCCTCCAGCTTCTCTTCGGCCTGGCCTACGCCAAAGACACCGCCATGCTTTCGAAGCTTCGCGGGGGCGCCGCGGCCTTCAAGATTCTTCTCTCCTGGTTCTTCATCTCCACCTGGGGCATCTATGGAGCGGCGTTTTCCGCCGCCGTGACCGGTCTGCTTTCCAACGTGCTCGTTTTCCACTACGCCCAGAAAAGATATTACCTGCGTTTGGAATGGAAGACCCTCGCCCTGATGACCGCCACATGTGTCGCCATGTTCCTGGCCCTGGAGAACTGGAATTTTACTGCCACCGGCGCCTACCGGATCCTCGACGGGCAGGTCCTTCCCTGGGTGCAGGATGGGCTGGGCCGGACCTTCCTGGGCAGTTGGAAAGATGGCAAATTCATCGACATCATGGCTGAACGCAGCGGCTTGGTGGCCGAAATCATCCTCAAGGGAACCCTGGCGGCGTGTTTCATCGTTCTGCTGCCGGTCATCCACCCGCCCACCAGGAAAAGGTGGGCGAAAAAGATCCGCAGGAGATTGTCCTTGTAAATTCCATGAATCCACAGGATTCAGCCATCCATTTATTTACCAAATTGAGCATTTTTTTGTTGAATAGTGATATCCTGTCCAGTATAATATTGATAGATTCGGGGGGGATGAAACGACCGGGCCTTTCCCAAGCGAAGGACTAGGTATTGTCCTCATGCAAGGATTTTATTAGCTTGTTGACCTACTTCAAAAATTTGTTGACCTGCATTCTCGTCAACGCCGAACGGGTATATCGTCGTTCAGGGGATTTTTGCCATTTGGAGGGTATCTTGATTCCGAGCAATATCACCAGAGGCCGCTCATTTTTTATGGGCCGTGCCGCCGCCGTTGTTTTGTGCCTGGCAGTCGGCCTATCCACCCCCGCGCTGGCCCAGAATTTTCAGCAGCAACACCATTTCGAAATAGATGTGGATGCCGGAACAGCGGATCGGCTGGACAAGCCCGTCGACGCGGCCATCGACCTGAC
>DAOWLV010000427.1 GCA_030643455.1 Candidatus Krumholzibacteriia bacterium
ACTGGAGGGGGCCGGTCGATTCGTAGGTGTGCCGGTCGAGGGCCATATCGTAGGCGATGCCCCAGGCCGGATTGCAGCGGGTGAAGGCCAGATGGCCGTCGCCGGAGTTGCTTCGCCAGGTCTGGCTGGCTCCCACGCCGGTGCCCTTGTCACCCATGGTCACCACAAGGTTCGGATCATCCTTCAACCAGGGTGTCCATTCGGACCACCGGGCCAGGTCCCCGGTGAATTCATGGATGTGCTCCGGCTCAGCCTTGATGACCACCGTCCTGGTGACCTCGAAGGTGCTCGGCAGCAGGAAGCCCACGACCACCACCAGGACGGTGGCGCCGCCGATCCCGATGACGATTCGGGTGAGGACCTTCGACAGCATTGATCAACCTTTCGGTCAGGACCTAATCGATCCAGCGAGTGAGCCAGGCCATGACCTCGTTGTGCCACTGGATCGAGTTTTGGGGCTTGAGCACCCAGTGGTTCTCGTCCGGGTAGTAAAGCAGCCGGGCGGGCACACCCTGGCGCCGCAGCGCCGTGAAGGTGCTCAGACCCTGAGTATCGACCACGCGGTAATCCAGCGCGCCGTGCACGACCAGGGTGGGCACATGCCAGTTCTGCACGAAATCGACGGGGTTGTGCGCACCGTAGCCGCTGCCCTCGGCCCAGGGTGTGCCGCCATGTTCCCACTCGGGGAACCACAGTTCCTCGGTGTCGAAGTAGGCCATGCGTTCGTCGAGGTTGCCGTCATGGGTCACGAAGGCCCTGAAGTTCCGGGCGAAGGGCTGGCCGTGCATCCAGTTGATCATGTAGGCGCCGTAGCTTGCCCCGGCCGCGACCACCTTGTCGCCGTCCATCCAGTCATACTTCTCCAGCGCAGCCGCGAGGCCTTTCTCCAGGTCCTCGAGGGGCCGATCGCCCCAGTGGCCGCTGATCGCGTCGGTGAACTCCTGCCCGTAACCGGTGGAGCCGTGGAAATCGACGGCCACGGTGGTGAAGCCGGCGCCGACGTAGGCCTGGGGATTCCAGCGGTAGTGGAAGTCGTTGCCGAAGCTGCCCTGGGGCCCGCCGTGGACCAGGAAGGTCACGGGCCATTTTTGTCCGGCCGCGGCCTTTTCTTCGGTCCAGTCGTAGGGCTTGACGACGTAGGCGTAGACCTTCTCGTCGTTCCAACCGGCAAACGTGAACTGTTCGGGTTCGCCCATCAGGGTGGCCGCCAGCTTTTCACCATTGAAATCGGTGATCTGCTTGAGGTTCCTGCCGCTGGCGCTGATGGTGAACAATTCGGTGGGTGATTTGAGACTTTGCTGTCCGAACAAGAGGGAGCCCCTGAGAAGGTTCAGGCTGGAGTTGCGGCCCATCGTCTGGACAATGGTCGCCTTGCCCGACTTGACGTCGATCTTGAAAATCGATCGCTGGCCCAGATATCCCGCAGTGGCGTAGATGGTCTTGCCGTTGCCGGCGAATTTCAGTCCATGGGGGCTGAGTTTCAGATCCTCGTAACTGAAGTCGATGCGATTGCTCTCGCCCGTTGCCCAGTCCATCATCTCGATGTGGAAACGATCAGCCTCGAAACCGGGCCGGTCCATGGCCAGGTAACAGAGTATTTTGCCGTCGGGCGTGAACACCGGTTCGGTGTCCCAGGCTTCGTTGGCCTCGGTGATACAGCGCATTTCCCCGGAACCGTCGGCCTTGACGGCATACAGATCGTAGTCGGTGCTCCAGGCCGGCTCGCTGCCGGGCAGGATCTTGGCCGTGAATACGACCTCGGTGCCGTCGGGACTGACGGCGACTTCTTCCATGCCACCCCAGGGATGGGTGGGCACGTCGGCATCCAGGTCGGGCATCAGGTCGACCGGTTCGCCCTTGGGGTCGGCGCCCCCCAGCAGGAACAGATGGCTGCGCTTGCCGTCTTCCCAGGTGTCCCAGTGGCGGAACATCAACTCGTCGTAGATCATGCCCGTGGTCGGGTCGTCTTCGATTTCCTTGTCGCGGTCGATGGTGCCCTGGATACCCAGGCCGGGATAGACATCCATCGTGAACAGGAAGCTCCGCAGATCGGGAACGACTTCGAGATTGCTTATGTCCAAAGGCTGCTCGGTGATCTGCCTGGCCTCGCCGCCGTCCGGATCGATGTTCCAGATCTGCGAACTTCCGCCTCGTGTGGACAGGAAGAAAATGGTCCCGTTCTGACACCAGCGCGGATTGTAATCCGCAGCCGGATTGCTGGTCAGCTGTTTGGTTTTCTTGCCATCGACGCTGGTGACCCAGATATCAGTGATGCTCTTGTTGGCGTCCACGTCGGGTGTGCTGACCTGAAAGGCGACCCACTTGCCGTCGGGCGAAACCTGGGGATCACCCAGGCGGTCCATGGCCAGCATGTCGTGGACCGAGAAGGGATGGGGGTCCTCGGCGAGGACGGCGGTGGCCACAAAGAGCAGGCAAAGGGTCAGAATGACGCGAAGCTTCAACGGGGTACCTCCGGAAGGACGGCGCGGGGCCGGAACTAAGGGCTCGGACAACCAGGGGAATATAGGGGATTTCGGAGCGGAATTCGACAGTTCGTTGGGCTGGACTCAGTTGTCGAGCACCGCCGGCAGGACCTCATCGCGGATGATCATCATGATGCCGTCCGTCTGCTGGCCTGCGGTGTACCAGTCGTGGTGCGCGTGGGCCGTGGTCACGATCACCAGGTCGAGATCAGCAAAGATCGCGATCACCTGTCCGCCGTGGCCCGAGGCGTAAACGAAATCGTGTCCGCCCATGGTGCCGTTCCACCAGCCGTACCCGTAGCCCTGATTGACCACGATTCCCTGGAACCACTCGCCTCCCGAGACGACCGAGGTCGACTGGGCGACCCAGGACGCAGGGACGATCTGATCGCCGTCGATCTCGCCTTCCCGCAGGAATAATTGGCCGAAACGCGCCATTTCGCGTGGTGTCAGGCGAATGTAGTTGCCGCCCCAGGTGTAGCCCATGGGGTCCTTCGTCCAGAAGTCGATGTCGATGCCCAGGGGTCCGAACAAGCGGTCGGCAGCGTAATCCTCGGCCG
>DAOWLV010000385.1 GCA_030643455.1 Candidatus Krumholzibacteriia bacterium
CAGGATGATCCTCTCGATGTCGTGGGGCTGGGTCTGATCGGCGATCCGGGGTCGTCATTCGCCGATACGCAGCCCGGCACCCAGGCCCAAACGGCCGCCGAAAGGGAACAATTCGGCGTCAACATCTACGTGTTTCCCAACCCCGCCACACGGGAGGCCCTGGCCGAATACCAGGAACTCAATCCCAACGGTGATGATCCCACCGGGGTCCGGGTCACGTTCACCAACCTGCCGCAGGCCAACAACACGGTCAATATCTTCACGGTCAGCGGCGACCTGGTTCAAACTATTTCCCATAGCGGACTTGATGGCTCCGGACATGTGAGCTGGAATCTCATGAGTCGCAATGGGCAGGAAATTGTCAGTGGTGTCTACCTTTATTCCGTTCAGGCCGACGACTCCCGTTTCGAGGATTTCGTCGGCAAGTTCGTGGTGGTCAGGTAACACCCCTGACGGTAGGGGCAGATTTGTGTCAACTCCGTCTGCGGACGGATCTGGAGGTTTCCATGAAACGCATCGCGATTCTGACCACCTTGCTGCTGGTGTTGCCTTCCCTGGCCTTGGGTGCCGGGTTTGCAAAAGTCGGCACTTTCGGAGGTCAGGAACTCAAGATAGGCGTGAGCGCGAGGGCCACGGCCATGGGATCGGCGTTCACTGGAGTGGCCGATGACGCCACTTCGGTGTTCTGGAATCCCGGTGGCCTCGTCAACGTTCGGGGCAACGAGGTTTCCCTGAACCACGTGGCCTGGTCGGCCGACACCAAGCTCAGTACCGCCATCGTGGCTTTCAATCCACGCTCCATCCCCGGGACGTTTGCCTTTTCCGTGAGGTCCTTCTGGATGGATCCCCAGCTGGTCCGTACTGCGTTCAATCCCGAAGGAACGGGGGAAACCTTCGACTCGGGCACGACCACCTTCGGGTTGACCTATGCCCGGTTCTTCACCGACAAGTTCTCCGCGGGCGTCACGCTGAACTACCTGCACATGGGCCTGGCCGAGACGGCGGTGAACACCGGGTCGCTCGATTTCGGCATCATGTACCGGATCGGCATCAGGGATCTGAAGCTCGGGATGGCCATCCAGCACCTGGGCGGCAATTTCGCCTTCGACGAGCGCGAGTCCAAGTTGCCGGTCCTGTTCAAGGTCGGGGCCAGCTTCAGCGCATTCCGCAACGAGAATCATGGGATGATCATCGCCCTGGAATTCCAGCACCCTTCAGACAACCTGGAGAGAGCCAACGTGGGGCTGGAATGGGGCCTCAACGATATGTTCTTCGTACGGGGCGGGTATCACATCAACTACGATTCCGACGGGCTGGCCTTCGGGTTCGGCGCCGGGTTGCCCACCGGCGAGACCTCGAAGATTTCCGCTGATTACAGTGCAGTGGACATGGACGCCCTGGGTTATGTCCACCGATTCACGGTTTCGGTCACCTATTGACCTGGATCCGGTCCTGAAGAGGGTGCCTGGAACCTTCATGACACAATTCGGGAATTCGGTTCTGTCCTGCCGCCCCGTGAAAACGGGGCGGTGTTTTTTGGCTGGCAGTTTATCCAAATGACTGGTTTTGCAGTATGACTGGCAATTCTCTCCCGAATTCCTTACCATCATGGCAGTCGGGCTTTCCCGATTCCGGTCGAGGGGGATCGGTTGGTCACCACAGCAAAGGCCTGGTCATGGCAGTCGAGTCACGCCGCACCCGACGGTTTGTCCGCTCGCTTCCCTATATCTTCTTTCTGACGTTGCTTCTGCTCATGCAACCTGGCAGGGCCGGGGCCATCTTGCATCCTCTGGACGGCGCGGGCAATTTCCACGCTTATGTCGATGTCATCAATCGCTGGGTAGCCGAGGACAGGCTCGATGTCCTGGTCCTTGTTGAAGTGGCAAACGGCGATCTCAAGTACGAGGAGGAGGACGGGGGATATGTCGGGCGCATGCGTCTGGAGGTCCAGTTGGAGTCCTACGACGGCCAGGTAGTTTCCCTGAAAAGGCATATCCGCACCGCGAAACTTCCGGAGGTCGAAGCATCTTCTCGCACACTGTTTCAGGTCTTCGGCTTGGTCCTGGAAGACGTTCCGTTCCGATCCGGCCGGCTCAACTGTCAGATCTATGATGTCAACCGCCGCCGGCCAGGGCTTCTGAACCAGGCCAAGAAACGCAGTTCCCGCGCCGAATGCGCCACGGCCTGGGCGGCCGAAGACGGTCCCCGGACTCCGGCAGGGATCGCCCTGGAGGATCCCCTTTTCCTGGTGCATGCCCCGTTTGACGATTGGAACCCCGAGAGCACCACAGAGGCCACTGGCAATGACGGCTGGCTCCACGACTACACTCATCCTTCGCGTCGCTACGGGCTGGAGCAGGACCGCCTGCAGATCTTCCAGCCCGTGTGGCCGCAGGCCGGGGGAATCGCGATGGACCAGGAGAACCTGGGCCTCAGGGTTCAGGTGGTCAGCATGGCCATGGAATATGTCATCAACGACACCATCAGGTTCGACAGGCGGGGCAGGGCCGCTCTGGCCGCTGGGCGACCCGCGGCCCTGTTTTACGAGTTGGACGTCAATCTGCTGCCGGAAGGCGCATACCGGATGAGCCTGGCCCCCCTGGGCGGGCAGGGCCGCGGTTCCCTGGTAGATTTCGATGTGGTCTGGCGGTTGGATGCCATCGGCCGGCACCGAAGTCAGATCCTGGGCGAAGGCAGAACGGTCATGGAGGGCAAGGAACTGAAGAAATTCCTGGCCGCCAGGCCCGCCGAGCAGGAGAAGCTGCTGGACGAATTCTGGGAAAACCTGAACCCCGACCCGGAGAGTCCGGTCAATGTGGTCTATCTCGAATTCCAGTACCGGTTGGCCTACGTGCGGAAGTTCCTGGGTGGATTCGGCCAGTTCGGCGCCAACGACGAGCGGGGTGAGGTGTTCCTGCTCATGGGACCTGCCGACGAAGTCCAACTCCACCACATGCCGATGAACTTCCGCGACCAGGACGACGCCCGGATCAAGGTCTATAACAGGTTTGCTCCCGATCGAGAGGGCGTCGTGGCGAAGGGCGCCAGCATCGACCCCCAGAGCATCGACCCCTACCAGGACTTAGGTGGTATTCCCATGCCGTATTCCCGGCGCGCGGAGTCTCAGCGTATGACCCAGGTTTCTTCCCCGACGCATAACTTCGCCTTCGAATTGTGGAAATATGACGATGTCGGGAACACCTTATTCCCCAACAGGTTCTCCAGGAAGGGCATGGGGCAGCGCTTCCTCTTCGTCGACCGGACCGGTTCTGGGGATTACTCCCTGGAATCCTCCAACGTGCTGCAGGGAGAAGAGTGATCATCCAAGTTGAAAAGGGTTTGACTTGGTACCCCCATCTACACTAATTATATCAAGCGACTAGACTCCAATGACCGGGTGATTTTATGGATCCTGCTGCACTTTTTGCTGCGTATGGGGGATCCTTGGATAGCGAAC
>DAOWLV010000398.1 GCA_030643455.1 Candidatus Krumholzibacteriia bacterium
CCAACATCAATTTCGTGGCCTTTTCCCGCTATGTGCAGCACGGCATCGACGGCCAGATCATGGCCGCCTTCGTGATCGTGCTCGCCGCAGCGGAAGCGGCTGTGGCCCTGGCCATCGTGCTTGCCATGTTCCGGAATTTCGGCACCGTCAATGCGGATACGGTGCAGAGCCTGAAGCGATAAGGGAGACCCAACGGTGATGAGCGACAACGCCATCCTCTATTCCGCGCTGGCCATACTCGGGCTGCCCCTGCTGTCCTACGTGCTGATCTTCTTCTTCGGGAAGAAGCTGCCGCGCCAGGGCGACTTCATCGGGGTGGGCTTCATGGGCATCGCCCAGCTGCTGGCCATCCGGATCTTCATTGCCTTCTGGAAGATCGGCGATCCTTCCTACCGGGTGGAAAAAGCTTTCACCTGGCTGGATCTCGGCGGCTTCCGCATCGACGCGGGAATCCTGGTCGACGGCATGACCGCCGTCATGCTGATGGTCGTGTGTATCGTCAGTTTCCTGGTCCATCTGTACTCGGTGGGATACATGCACGGGGACTCGCGCTACGACCGTTTCTTCGCGTTCCTGGGCTTCTTCACCTTCTCCATGATGGGTGTCGTGCTGGCGAACAACCTGTTCTTCCTGTACGTGTTCTGGGAGCTGGTGGGCCTGTCCAGTTACCTGTTGATCGGTTTCTACTTCTACAAGGATTCTGCGGCCAACGCCAACAAGAAGGCGTTCCTGACCAACCGCGTCGGCGACTGGGGCTTCTGGGTGGGCATCCTGGTTTTCTTCACCGTCACCGGTACCCTGAACTACTTCGAGCTGTTCGCCCACGTGCACGCGGGCACCATCAAGGGCACCCTTCTCGGTTGGGCGGGCGTGGCCCTGTTCATGGGCTGCGTGGGCAAGTCGGCCCAGATGCCGCTGCATATCTGGCTGCCCGACGCCATGGAAGGCCCGACCCCGGTGTCGGCCCTGATCCACGCCGCCACGATGGTGGCCGCCGGTGTCTACATGGTCGCGCGCCTGGCCCCGCTGTTCGGCGCGGACGCCATGATGGTCATCCTCTACGTGGGGGCGATCACCGCGTTCATCACCTCGACCATAGCGCTGGTCAAGACCGACATAAAACGTGTGCTCGCGTTTTCGACGCTCAGCCAGCTCGGCTACATGGTGATGGCCCTCGGCGCGGGCGATCCGACCAACGCCATGTTCCACCTGACCACCCACGCCATGTTCAAGGCCCTGCTGTTTCTCGCCGCCGGTTCGGTGATCCATGCAGTGCATTCGCAGGAGATGCCCGACATGGGCGGCCTGCGCAAAAAATTGCCGATCACATTTGTGACAATGCTGATCGGGACGCTGGCACTCAGTGGCGTTCCGTTTTTCGCCGGCTTCTACTCCAAGGACGGCATCCTGGGCTCGACCCTGGCTTTCGGTATGACCAGCGGACATTACCTTCCGTTCATCCTGGGCATCACCGCCGCGGCCATCACGCCGTTCTACATGTTCCGGCTGATCTTTATGACCTTCTTCGGCAAGCCGCAGATCCAGGAAAAATACGATCATGCTCACGAGAGTCCCTTGAGCATGACGATCCCGCTGATGACGCTGGCTGTGCTCTCGATCATCGCCGCGGGCTGGCAGACGGCCGACAAAGGCTGGTTCGCGAAGTTCGCCGCGCCCTATGACGTGACGGCGATTTCCGCGGAGTTCAACATCGAAGGCGCCGGCGATCAGCTGGTGGTTCACGATGAACACGCACAGGTCGGTCACGATGCCGAAACTACCGTCGAAGTAGCCCACGGTGAGGAACACGGCTCCGCGGATGCCCATGGTGCAGAAGCCCACGGCGAACACCACGACGTGGCCCACACCGCCCATGTCCGGGCCATGGTCATGTCCATCAGCATGGCCTTGCTGGGCATCACGCTGTCCTGGTGGGTCTACTACCGCAAGAAGGTCAACACCGCCGCCCTCCAGGAGAAGTATCACGGTGCCTACACCGTCCTGCAGCACATGTATTACTTCGACGAGCTTTACCACGCCACGGTCTATCCCTTCACCTTGTGGGTGGCCTCCGTGTGCGCGGCTTTCGATAGGATCGTCATTGACGGCATAGTCAACGGCACGGGCTACCTGACCCGCATGGTCTCGTGGATCTCGGGCCTGATAGACAATTATTTCGTCGATGGCGCCGTCAACGGCGTCGCCGCCGTGTTCCAGGGAGCCGGCGAAGGTTTCCGTCGTATTCAGACAGGTCGGATCCAGACGTACCTCGCGTACGTCAGTGCATCGGTCCTGATTTTGGTTCTGGTTTATCGGGTCCTTTAGAATGAGAACCCCTGAGAGGAGCGCCACGCATGGGTGAGCACATTCTTTCCTGGATGACCTTCTTCCCGGTCATCGGGGCGGCTGTGATCGCTTTCATTCCGTCGGAACGGAAGGAAGTCATCAAGACGGTGGCCGCGGCCGCCGCCGCGGTCCCCCTGATCCTGGCTGTGCAGTTGTTCATCAGCTTCGACAGGGGCTCGTCCGCCTTCCAGTTCGTCGAGCACTACACCTGGATCAAGGCCTTCAACATCGAGTACTTCGTGGGCATCGACGGCCTGAGTATACCCATGGTGCTGCTGACGGCCTTCCTGTCGTTCCTGTGCATCATCGCCTCGTGGAACATCGACAGGGCGGTCAAGGGGTACTTCGCGCTGTTCCTGATCCTGGAAGCCGGCATGATGGGCGTCTTCGTCTCCCTGGACTTCTTCCTGTTCTACGTGTTCTGGGAAGTGATGCTGCTGCCGATGTACTTCCTGATCGGAATCTGGGGCGGTCCGCGGCGCGAGTACGCCGCCATCAAGTTCTTCCTGTACACCCTGGCGGGCTCGGTGCTGATGCTGCTGGCGATGATCGCGTTCTATCTTAACGTCAGCGACCCGGTAACCGGTGGCCACACCTTCAACATGCTCCACATGTTCGACCAGGCCAACCACAGCGATTGGCTCAACCTCACGAACATCCGGCACATCATCTGGATCGCCCTGTTCATAGGTTTCGCCATCAAGGTGCCCATCTTCCCGTTCCACACCTGGCTGCCGGACGCCCATGTCGAGGCGCCCACGGCCGTGTCCGTCATCCTGGCCGGCATTCTGCTGAAGATGGGAACCTACGGCATCCTGCGGATCAGCTACCCCATGCTTCCCGACCAGGCCGTCTGGTTCAGCTACGCTTTGGCCATACTCGGTTGCATCAACATCCTGTACGGCGCCTACTGCGCCATGGCCCAGACCGACATGAAGAAACTGGTGGCGTATTCTTCGGTCAGTCACATGGGTTACGTGCTGCTGGGCATGTCG
>DAOWLV010000413.1 GCA_030643455.1 Candidatus Krumholzibacteriia bacterium
CCGTCCTGGGCGCCCCAGACTCCCACGGTCGGACTGTTGCTGGCACCCAACCGACCCAATCCCTTCAATCCGGTAACCACCATCGCCTTCACGGTGCCCCGGACAACCGGGGTTCGTTTGACCGTGCTCGACAGCCGTGGCCGACTCGTGGCCGAGCTGGTCGATGGTGTGGTCGAGTCGGGTCGTCATGAGGTCAGCTGGCAGGGACGCGATAATTCGGGGCGCGCGGTTCCGTCCGGTAATTACTTTTACCTTCTGCAGACCGATCTTGGGCGGCAAATTCGCAAGATGACCTTACTGAAGTAGGCCACCTCTCTTTCCTCATTCTGCCCGACAGGCAACCGGGGGGTGATCGAGCGGGTGAGTCGTGGCATCTATCGGATGGTGGATCCCGAACGCCGTCGTATGCGCCGTCTCGGCTCTTTCCCTTCACGAGATGACGACTCAGATCCCTCATGAAGCAAGTGTGCGTCCAAGGTGGGGGACAATAGGTAAAACAGAGACGGGAGCATTTGACCAGATGCAGATTTATGACCAACTACTGCTGGATGTGCTAGTGTGGGCATCACGGCAGGTCCCCGTTCTTCAATTTCCAGTCCGCGAAAAAAAAGTGTTGTGATATTATTGCCATGAAAGACTTGGCTTTTTCAAGGAGTCCCGTGTGTCCGTTTCCCGTTCCCGTTTCAAGGTCCCCCACGTTTTCGTGCTGTTGACAGGTGTGATCCTCGTCAGCTCGATCTTCACCTGGATCATCCCCTCGGGTTCCTACGAACGGCAGACCAAGGTGATCGACGGACACGAACGGACCCTCCTGGTGCCCGGCACCCTCGAACACATAGACAAGCACTTCCCGGTCAAGGGAGCCCTGCTTGATGACCCCGTCGAAGGCAAGGCTTCGCCGATCGGCCTGAAGGGATTTTTGACCGCCGTCCCCCGCGGGCTGGAAGCGGCGGCGGACATCATCTTCTTCATCTTCATCATCGGGGGGGCTTTCGGCATCCTGCAGCGTACCGGGGTGATCACCGCGGCCATCGGACGGCTTCTACGCAAGATGGGCGACCGGGGGCCACTGTTGACCGTGGTGCTGATGGTGGTCATGGCCGCCGGCGGATCCACCCTTGGCATGGGTGAAGAGTTCATTCCCCTGATTCCGGTGTTCCTGATCGTGTCCAAAAAACTGGGCTACGATCGCATCTACGGCATGGCCCTGGTCTTCCTGGCCGCCGAAACCGGTTTTGCCGCCTCCACCACCAACCCTTTCACCGTGAACGTGGCCCAGGGCATCGCCGAACTGCCGCTGAACAGCGGTATTCCCCTGCGCATCGTCTTTTTCTGCTGCGCTATGACCATTTCCGTCGTCTACCTGCTGCGCTACGGCGCCCGCCTCAAGGCCGACCCCGCCAATTCTTTCATGAAGGACGATCCCTTCGATCTCGACGAAGGTCACACCGACGATCACACCTACGGCAACCATCACACGGCCATCATCCTGGTCTGCAGCGCGATTTTCGGTTTCATCCTGTTCGCGGTGCAGCGTTACGGCTGGTGGATGGCCGACATGGCCGGCGGTTTTTTCCTGATGGGGATCGCGGCCATGCTGATCGCCCGCCTGCCCATCGACGAGGCATCCGACGCCTTCGTCGAAGGCATGCGCGACATGGTCGTGGCCGCCCTGGTGGTGGGTTTCGCCCGTGGAATCAGCGTTGTTTTGGCCGACGCCCAGGTCATGGACACCATCGTCCACGGCGCGGCCACGCTGCTGACCAAGGTGCCCCGTTATCTGGCCGTGATCGGGATGCTCGGTTTCGAATCGACGTTGAACCTGCTCATCCCCTCGGGCAGCGGCCAGGCCGCGGTCACGATGCCGCTGATGGCGCCCCTGTCCGACATCCTGGGCATCAACCGGCAGGTCGCCGTGCTGGCGTTTACCTGCGGCGACGGTTTCAGCAACACCATCATCCCCACCAGCGGCATCCTGATGGCGATGCTTGCGCTGGCCAAGATCCCCTACACCACCTGGCTGCGGTTCATGGTTCCGTTGTTCCTGATGTTGATGGCCCTTTCGTCCGTGTTCCTGGTCATCGCCGTGGCCATCGGGTACAGCTGATGGGCCGCCAGGGACTGTATGCCGACCCCGTGGTGTACGACATCCTCTACACCTCCGGCACGGCGGGGGAAATGAGGGCATTCATGCGGCTGGAAATGCAGTTCGCTGAAGGAAGGACACTGAAGGGTGCCCACTGGTTCGAGCCGGCGTGCGGCACGGGCCGGTATCTGCGGGTGGCCCAGAAACTGGGAATGCGGATTACCGGCTTCGATCTGGATGAGGGTCAACTTGACTACGCCCGCGGTCGGTTGGAAGTGCCCCCGGGGGTACTTTTCCAGGCGGACATGGCCGACTTTTCAGCCGACGCCCGCAAGTCCGGGCTTGAGCCGGACTCGGTCGATTTCGCCTTCAATCCCGTCAACTCCATCAGGCATCTCGATAGTGACCAGGCGATGCTCGCGCATTTGGAACAGATGGCGGACTTCCTGAAACCCGGAGCGGTGTACGTGGTGGGCCTGAGTTTGACCGACTACGAAAACCTCATGCCCGAAGAGGACCTGTGGCGTACCCGGCGGGGCCACCTCAAGGTCAGCCAACTGGTGAATTACCTGCCGCCTGAGCCGGGTACGAAAAAGGGCCGCATTGAACAGGTGATCAGCCACCTGACCGTGGAGGGTCCCAACCGGACCGAACACTTCGACGACTCCTACGACCTGCGGACCTATGACATCAAGCAATGGCGGGACCTCATCGGGAAGTCCCGCCTTGATCATGCCGGCAGTTTCGATGCCTTTGCCCGGCCCCTCGAAGGGCGCGTTCTGGCCTACCAGCTGGAAGTGCTTCGCAAGCCCTGAGGTCTGTCCTACCTGATGGCGGGCCCAAACGAACTCTTGCCTCCGCCGGTGTTCATTGACCTTTCCACAGACCGGAACCAGGGATTTTCCAAAGGCATCCTATCCTCCGGAGTGATATACGACCCTCGTACGTTGGAAAAACCATTCGCCATCCAAAAGGAATAATTCCGCAGCACACCCGTGGAATAGACACTCGAGTCACTGTAATCGCGCATGAGGAACTTGTAGTTCACCATTGAAAAATCATACGCCCGAGGATCATCCCGCATGGTCAGGGCCGTCAGGGCCCAGATGTA
>DAOWLV010000337.1 GCA_030643455.1 Candidatus Krumholzibacteriia bacterium
ATCAGGCTGGAGTGTGACCACAACCCGGAACTGGAAGTAATCCCGGGTCGGGCTACACCAAGCTGATTAAATTATACCACATATTCCGAATAATCCGGGCATATCGCCGAATGATTTTCAAATTCAGGATTAATCCACTCCTGATTTGATTTTTCCGACTGCACCAACCATAAGCGTCCCATTCCCTGAATCTCGTCCCAACAGGTACGAAGATTTGAAAATAGATCATTAAGTCCTTGCCCATGTGGACGATAACTATGGAGATGTCAAACCTGGTTTCCAAACCGGGCGTACCTGTTTGCGCCACAGTGCCGGAGATCCTGCTCAATGAACCGAAAATACCTTATCGCCCTTTGGGTACTTTTCGCCTGGATGCACATCAGCATAGGCCCGGCCACCGCCGATACGGAAAGGGCGGTCAAGTTTCACCGGTTGATGCTCGCCGACGGGCTTTCACAGAGTTCGATCATCTCCACCTACCAGGACAGCCGCGGTTTCATCTGGATGGGCACCCAGGACGGATTGAATCGCTACGACGGTAGCCAGATCATTTCCTACAAATCCGACCCTGACGATCCGTTCAGCATCAGTGATCCGAACATCTGGTCCATCGCCGAGGACGCCAACGGTGACCTGTGGATCGGTACCGAGGGCGGCGGATTCAACCGCTTCAACCGGCAACAGGAGAACTTCACCCCTTACCGGTACGACCCCTCCCAGCCTGGCAGCCTCGAATACTACAACGTCAAGACCCTGGCCATTGATCTCCACGGGGATGTGTGGCTGGGCACCATGGGTGACGGCCTGTTGCGCTTCCATCCCGAAACCGAAAAGATCACGGCCTTCACTCATGACCCCGATGATCCTTCCTCCCTGCCCTCGAACCAGGTGCAGAGCCTGCTGATCGACTCACGGGGCCTGATCTGGATCGGCACCGAAGAAGGACTGACGCGCTTTTCCCTCGCCACCGGCCGCATGCAGCACTTTCACCACAGCCCCGAAGCCAGCAACTCGCTGATCGCCGGTGAGGTTCACAGTATCAGCGAAGGGCGGGACGGACGCCTGTGGGTGGGCACGACCGAAGGCCTGTGCCGTTTCGATCCCATCACCGAGGAATTCGAACTTCACATCATCGACCCCGGTGATGAAGCCATCCCGCCGGCCCTATCTGTTTCCACGGTGCACGAGGATCCCGACGGGCAGGTCTGGGTCGGGTCCGCGCACAAGGGACTCTATCTTCTGGACCCGAAAACCGGGCATTGCCGTGCGTTCCTTCACAATCCCCAGGATCCCTTCAGCCTCAGCGACAACGAGGTGTACGGCATCACCATGGACCGCACGGGGGTCATCTGGATCGGCACCAGCAACGGAGCCAATCGTCTTGATACCAAGGCCAAACAGTTTTTCCATGTCAGCAACCAGCCCGGCAATCCCGCCAGCCTTAGCCACGCCTGTGTGTGGTCCATCTGGGAGACCCGCAGCGGGAAGGTCTGGGCAGTCACCGAATCGGGGTTGAACATCCTCGATCCCGAGACCGGCACCGTGAAGCAGATCTGGTCGGATCCCACCAACCCCAGCCAGCCGAGTTATGATTCCTTCATCGAGATCCACGAGGACCAGGACGGCTTCATCTGGTTGGGCGCGCGTGACGGTGCGTTGAACCGTTACGACCCCCGGACCGGAATCTTCACACGTTTCCCCGTGGCGCAGGGCAGTTCCGAGGGGCCCGACGACGACCGGGTCTTCTCGATTTCCGGAGACGCCGAAGGCAAGATCTGGTTGGGCACCATGACCGGCCTGGAATGTTTCGATCCGGTGACGGAAACCTTCACTTCCATCAAACCCGATCCCGACGATCCCAAGGGGCTGCCCGAAGGCAGTGTCCGCGACCTGTTGCTGGACGACACGGGCAGGCTCTGGATGAGTGTCTGGGGCAACGGTGCGGCCTACCTGGACCCGGGCACCGGCGAATTCCATCATTTCAAGCACCTCCCCAAGGACCGCAACAGCCTCAGCAGCAACGTCGTGCTGAGCATCTTCCAGGACAGTGAAGGCAGGATCTGGCTAGGCACCAGCTCCGGGTTGAATCTGCTGGATCCGGAGTCGGGGATCTGCCGCTGGTTCACGGAACGGGACGGGTTGCCCAACAACACGATCTACCGCATCCAGGAAGACAACGAAGGCGGTCTGTGGGTCAGCACCAACTACGGCCTGGCACGTTTCGATCCCTACTCCAGGGAGGTCAGGACCTACCTGAAACGCGACGGCATCCAGGACAACGAGTTCAACATGGGAGCTTCCCACCTGGGCCGCAGCGGCAAGATGTATTTCGGCGGGATCAACGGGTTCACCGTGTTCTATCCCGACAGCATCCGCCAGAACCCCTACATCCCCGCCATCGTGCTGACGGATTTCCGCCTCTTCAACAAACCGGTGCCCGTGGGCGAAGGTCCGGACGGCCGCGTGATCCTGGAACGGTCGATCAGCGAGACCGATCACATCGAACTCTCCCACCGGGACCACGTGATCTCCTTCGAGTTCAGCGTGCTCCATTTCGCCTCGCCCGAGAAGAACAACTTCGCCTACAAGCTCGAGGGTTTCGAAGACGAATGGAACGAAGTGGGGACCCGCAACCACGCCACCTACACGAACCTGCCCCCGGGCGACTACACCTTCCGGGTGCGCGGCTCCAACAACGACGGCATCTGGAACGAGGACGGGCTGGCCATCGCCCTGACCGTCAAACCTCCGTTCTACCGGAAGGCCTGGTTCATCTGGGGCATGGTGCTTCTCGTTCTTGGCACGACCTACGGCATGCATCGTTACCGCATGCGACTGCTGGACGTGAAAAACAAGGTCCTGGAACAGAGCGTGCTCGAACGGACCGAGGACATGACCCGTGCCAACCGTCATCTGCAGCAGGAAATCTCGGTCCGAAAACGCATCGAGGACGAGCTGCGCGAATCGAAGGACAGCGCCGAGGCCGCCACACGTGCCAAGAGTGAATTCCTGGCCAACATGAGCCACGAGATCCGCACCCCGATGAACGGAGTGCTGGGCATGACGTCGATCATGCTGGATACGGAGCTGACCCCGGATCAGCGTGATTACAGCGAGATGATCTACTCCAGCGCCACCAATCTGCTGGTGATCATCAACGACATCCTCGATTTCTCCAAGATCGAGGCCGGAAAGCTCAAGCTCGAACGCATCGAGTTCGACCCCTGCGACGTCGTGGACCGGGTGGCCGACATGCTCGCGCTGAAGGCGAAAAACAAGGGACTGAATTTTCGCAGTCGCATCGCGGCCAACGTCCCGCGAACGCTGCGGGGTGATCCGGGCCGCCTGACCCAGATCCTCATCAACCTGGCCAACAACGCCGTCAAGTTCACCAATGACGGTGAGGTGCGGATCCAGGTAACCCTGGAAAACCAGCGGAAGTCGTGGGCGGTGCTTCGTTTCGAGGTCACCGACACCGGCGTGGGAATTCCCGCGGACCGCCTCGAGAGAATCTTCGGCTCCTTTACCCAGGTGGACGCCTCCATCACCCGCCAGTTCGGGGGCACCGGACTCGGTCTGGCCATCGTCAAGCAGCTGCTGGATCTCATGGGCGGGGACATCGGCGTGGAAAGCATCGAAAACGAGGGCGCCAACTTCTGGTTCACCGTGGGTTTCCCCTCGGAGAGGTCCCGCAGCAACTCCAGCCGTTCCGAGAGGATCCTGGTAGCCCATGACGATCCCGAAACCCTGCTCGCGGTGGAGGAACAACTGGCCTATCTGGGTTACAAGGGAGTCGTGGTCGAACCTGGGAGTGCAGCCCAAAGACTGAAGGCCGCCGCCGAGGACGAAAGCCCCATCCCGGTGGCCCTGGTCGGCAGCTGCGAGAGCCGCAAGAAAGCCCTGGCGACGGTGGCCCGTATCAGGAAGGAACTGAAGGAAGATGCGCCACGGTTAATCCTTCTGTGTGATATCGGTTGCGTGGTCGACAGAATGGAACTCGAGAAAAGCAGCCTGCATTCCTATCTCACGATTCCCATTCACCACGGCAAACTCGAAGCAGTGCTCGGGGAAATTACGGGACACCTGCCGGACGAAGGGACCAACCCGACTTTCGAATCCCAACGGATGGCCGC
>DAOWLV010000329.1 GCA_030643455.1 Candidatus Krumholzibacteriia bacterium
ACGACCCAGGATCACCACGCCATCGATTCCGCCGGCGCGGATGAGATCCAGAAGCGCGTGCCCGGCCTGGTGCGCGAAGGAACCATCACCGATTACAAGGACGATCCAGAGTTTGTGGATCATCTCGGCGTGCACAGCCCACCTTTGGCTTCGCTGTGGAAGGAATGGGACTACACAGGCTACAAGTGGGGCATGGCCGTGGACCTGAACGCCTGCAACGGTTGCAACGCGTGTGTGATCGGTTGCCAGAGCGAAAACAACATTCCGGTCGTCGGCAAGGACGAGGTCAGCCGCGGCCGCGAGATGTCCTGGGTCCGGCTCGATCGCTACTTCCTCGGCGATGCGGAGGACCCGAAGGTCGCCCAGCAGCCCATCGCCTGCGTCCAGTGCGAGATGGCTCCCTGCGAGCAGGTCTGTCCGGTGGCCGCGACCCTGCACACCGACGAGGGCCTCAACGCGATGGTCTACAACCGGTGCGTGGGAACCCGCTACTGCTCGAACAACTGCCCCTACAAGGTGCGGCGGTTCAACTGGTTCAACAATTTCGAGGATCTGACCCAGACCCAGCGTCTGGTGCTGAACCCGGACGTGACCGTGCGCGCCCGCGGGGTCATGGAAAAATGCACCTACTGCGTGCAGCGTATCGAGACCGCGCGTGTCGCCGCGCGTGTCGAGGGTCGGGGCATCCAGGACGGCGACATCACGCCGGCCTGCGCGGCGACATGTCCCACCGACGCCATCACCTTCGGGGATCTTAACGATCCGGAGAGCCGGGTCAGCAAGTTGCGCGAGGCAGGCCGGTCGTATGACCTGCTCAACTACCTGCACCTCAAGCCGCGGACGTTCTACATGGCCCGCATCCGCAACCCGAATCACGACATCGAGCCGGCCACTGGACACGGCGGAGAACATGGCGACGGCCACGAAGAGCACGGCGCCGATCATGAAGCACAAGCCGGCGCCCACGGATAGACTGGAGCCTGATTTATGAAATCGTCGGTCACCGACCTTATCGACAACACGGTGGATGATCCCACCCGGCCGCAGGAACTGATCCTCGGCGGGCAGGACTTCACTTCGATCACCGAGACGGTCTCGGACATCGTCCTTGAACGGAAGACCCCGAAGGCCTGGTACATCGCCTTCACGTTCACGGCCGGTTTGACGGGTATCCTGTTTCTGATGATCGGCTGGCTCTTCATCAAGGGCGTGGGGGTGTGGGGCCTGAACAACCCGGTCGGCTGGGGCTGGGCCATCGTGAACTTCGTGTTCTGGGTGGGCATCGGGCATGCCGGAACATTGATTTCGGCCATCCTCTTCCTGCTCAGGCAGAAGTGGCGCACCAGCATCAACCGTTTCGCCGAGGCAATGACCATCTTCGCGGTGATCTGCGCGGGCATTTTCCCGGGCATCCACGTCGGCCGCGTGTGGGTTGTGTACTGGCTGTTCCCGATCCCCAACTACCACCACATGTGGCCGAACTTCCGCAGCCCGCTGCTGTGGGATGTTTTTGCCGTCGGCACCTACGCCACGGTTTCACTGCTGTTCTGGTACATGGGCATGGTGCCCGATCTGGCGACATTGCGCGACAGGGCCAAGGGCAGGATCCAGCAGATGATTTACGGATTCCTGGCTCTGGGCTGGCGCGGAAGCCACCGTCACTGGCATCGCTACGAAAAGGCCTACCTGCTGCTGGCCGGCCTGGCCACGCCGCTGGTGCTGTCAGTGCACTCGGTGGTGTCCTTCGACTTCGCGACCGCCCAGCTGCCCGGCTGGCACACCACGATCTTCCCGCCCTACTTCGTGGCCGGCGCCGTGTTCAGCGGCTTCGCCATGGTGGGCACGATTCTGATCCCGGCCCGGCAATGGTTCGGCCTCAAGCACATCATCACGGTGCATCACCTCGAAAACATGAACAAGATCATCCTGGCCACCGGCAGTATGGTCGGGTTCGCCTACGCCACCGAGTTCTTCATGGCCTGGTACGGCGGCAACCCCAACGAGAGCTTCGCGTTCGTGAACCGCGCCTTCGGGCCCTACGCCTGGGCCTACTGGATCATGGTCACCTGCAACGTGGTCACACCCCAGCTTTTCTGGTTCAAGAAGATCCGCACCAACGTCGGCATCATGTGGGTCATGTACATTTTCGTGAACATCGGCATGTGGTTTGAACGCTTCGTGATCACGGTCACCTCGCTGAGCCGCGACTTTTTGCCCTCGAGCTGGGACTACTACCAGCCGACCATTGTCGACATCCTGACCTTCATGGGCAGCTTCGGCCTGTTCTTCACCCTGGTGCTGCTTTTCATTCGTTTCCTGCCCATGGTGGCCATGGCCGAGGTCAAGACCGTGATGCCGATCGCCGACGCCCACAGCGGCGAGCGCCGTTCGGTTGGCGATTACCACGGCGATATTCCCCGACACGTCCGGGAAGTTCCGGATGGAGGTGGCAAGTGATGAGCGCCAATACCAAACAGGGCGCCTTGTACGGTCTGCTGATCGAGTTCGAAAGCCCGAGCCTGTTGATGGCCGCGGTGGACAAGGTGCGCGAAGAGGGTTTCAAGAAGTGGGACGTCCATACGCCTTTCCCCGTGCACGGCATGGATGACGCCATGGGGATCCGGGGTACCCAGCTGCCCTTTATCGTGCTGGCCAGCGGCATGACGGGACTGGGCCTGGCCACGCTGATGCAGTGGTGGATGAACGCGGTGGACTACAAGTTCGTGATCTCGGGCAAACCCCTGTTCGGGCTTCCTGCCAACATCCCGGTCATGTTCGAACTCACGGTTCTGTTCAGCGCGTTTGCGGCTTTCTTCGGCATGTGGATCCTGAACGGCCTGCCCAAGCTCTACCATCCGCTATTCACCAACAAGCGTTTCCGCCGGGCCACCCAGGACCGGTTCTATATCGTGATCGAGGCCGCCGACCCCAGGTTCAAGCTGGAGGAGACGCGAAACTTCCTGGCCTCCCTGGGTGGTAGTGCGGTCGAAGAAGTCAACGAAAGCGCGGAGGACTGACAGATGCCACGCATCATTTTCTACATCCTGTTGGTCGTGGTCGCGCTGACGCTGGTCCCGGCCGGGATGATCTACAAGTCGATGCACTCGCGCAAGAGCAGCACGCGGATCCAGGTCGTCTACGACATGGATCAGCAGTACAAGTCCAAGACCCAGTCGACCAGTGCCTTCTTCGCCGACGGGGTGGCCATGCGCCAGCACCCCGAGGGCACCGTGGCCCGGGGCCGGCTTTATGCCGATGACGCCTTCGCCAAGGGTTTCGAAGGTGACACGATTTTTGTGGAGAGCTTCCCGATTCCGCTGACGAGGGATCTCGTGAACCGCGGCCAGGAGCGTTTCGATATATTCTGCGCCACCTGCCACGGCCTGAGCGGCAACGGCAACGGCCTGGTGCACCTGCGGGCCGCATCGCTGGGCGAAGGAACCTGGACGCCTCCGACGGACCTGACCGGCCAGACCGTTGTCGAACGCCCGGTCGGACACATCTACAACACCATCAAGAACGGGATCCGCAGCATGCCGGCCTACGGGCCGCAGATCGATCCCGAAGACCGTTGGGCCATCGCGGCCTACGTGCAGGCGCTGCAGCTGTCCCGCAATGCGACCATAGACGACGTCCCGGCCGCGGACCGAGCGGCCCTGCAGAAGAAGTAGGGTTCGAAATTAGGTTCAGAAATCTGATCATGCGCCGGCCACGGGCCGGCTCAGCATGGGGAGTTTGACTTGGCTCATCACCACGTACCCAGCCCGGAAGACACCAAGACCACGCTCGACGGTCTCGGTCCGCGGGTGTTCGCCGTCAGCGCTCTGGTCGGCGTGATAGGCCTGGCCGCCACCCTCGGTCTGGGCCTGAGCCAGGGAGACGGACTGAAGCATTTCGGCTTCTCCTACCTGACCAACTTCGCCTTCTTCCTGAGCATCAGTCTGGGTGCCTTGTTCTTCATGCCCATCATGTATGTGACGAAGGCCAGCTGGAACGTGGTCATGCGCCGCCTGGCCGAGGTCACCGCCGCGGTCATGCCCCTGCTGGCGGTCCTGGCCATCCCGGTGATCATCTTCGCCGGCCAGATCTACGGCTGGGCCGATCCGGTTACAGCCGGCAGCCACGCCATGTCGCACAAGGCGGCCTATCTCAGCAAGAACATGTTCATTCTCCGCTGGGTCATCTACTTCTGCATCTGGACCGGGTACTCCTGGTTCTTCTGGCGGACCTCGGTCAAGCAGGATTCCACCGGCGATGTCGGCCTGACCCGGCGCCTGGAGAACTAC